>JAPLMV010000031.1 GCA_026386835.1 Planctomycetota bacterium
TGCCGAAAACCGAATACATAGGCAACTATCCAAAAATTTAACAATGATACGAAGAAGCATATTTGTAAACGGCTTGATACTTACCGCCGTCGGAATCGGGCTTCTGCTGTTTTATAATCGCCTTAACCTTGGCAGTGAAAATCCGCAGGCAGACCGAATTGCCGATGCGATCGGGATTGTCATTATACTCTTTGGCCAATTTTTGCGGGCATCTGCAAGAGGGTATAAATCACAAAAACACATCGAAAAGGATAAACTCATAACAAGCGGCCCGTATGCACTTGTGCGAAATCCGATGTACCTGGCAAGCTTTTTGATAGGCCTGGGAATTGTAGTTGTGTTATTGCGGTGGTGGATGATACCGGTTTACCTGTTGTTTTTTCTTATCTGGTATTGGCCGCAAATACATAATGAGCAAAAATGGCTGGTCGGAAAATTCGGGCAGCAGTTCACCGATTATTGCGGCACAACCCCCAGTTTTTTCCCTCGTTTGCAAAGCTTGATAAAGTTCAGGCAAAAAAAGCACATGCCTATCAAATTAAAATGGCTCAAAAGAGAATGGAACACAATTCTCGCCTGGTTTGTTGTAGTTTTTGCCGTAGAGGGCTATAAAGATGCAAAAACTTATGGTAATGCTGCCTGCATAAAACAACTGGCTGTGATGCTGGCGATAGTATTTATTTTTGCCATTGCAGTATTTCTGGTACGCGACAAATCGCAGTCCTATGGACTCCTTACGGAGGACACAAAACACGCATAAAATGCTGTTAATTAAATAGCGCTTCGACAAATTTTTCGGGGTCGAATTCCGCTATGTCCTCCGGCTTTTCGCCAAGTCCGACAAATTTTACGGGTATATCGAGCTGGTCTTTAATTGCGATTACAATTCCGCCGCGAGCGGTTCCGTCAAGCTTAGCCAGGAATATGCCGGTAACATTTATTGCCGCAGTGAACATTTTGGCCTGGACGATAGCGTTTTGGCCGGTAGTCGAATCAAGCACCAGCAGCACTTCATTGGGTGAGCCGGGTATTTTTCGAGCGACGACGTCGCGAATCTTCGTCAACTGCCTCATCAAATCCTTCTGGGTGTGCAATCGGCCAGCGGTATCGAGAATTAGAAAATCGGCATTTCTCGCTATGGCGGCCTCGCAGGCATCGAAGGCGACTGCGGCGGGGTCTGCGCCGGTCTTGTGTTTTACAATCTCTACGCCGATACGCCCTGCCCAAATCGATAATTGCTCCACGGCGGCGGCGCGGAAGGTATCGCAGGCGGCGACAATGACCTTTTTGTTGTCGCGGCTTAATATGTGGGCAAGTTTGGCTATGCTGGTGGTTTTGCCCGAGCCATTGACGCCTGCAACGAGAATAACCGTTGGCGGGGTTTGTGCAAAATGAAGCTGCCTGTCGGCGTGCGGCCAGTAGTTTTTAATATGCTCTTTGAGGAAAGGCAAAATGTCGTCGGTTTTTGCGATTTGCCTGCTTTTGTAGGCCTGTCGCAACTCGCTGACGAGTTTGTCGGTTGTTTCAACGCCGATATCGTCGCTGATGAGCGTTTCCTCGAGCTTGTCGAGCAACTCGTCATCTATGTTTCTGCCGAGAGTCAATACAGCGGCAAGCGAAGAGCTGATTTTGTCCCGTGTCTTGCCAAGCCGCTCTTTTAAGTAATCAACAGTCTTTGAAAATATACCCATAGCCATCCTCATTAGAAACTTAAAACTAAAAACTTAAAACTCAAAGTTGCGGAGTTAAGACTAAAATAAATTATTAGACACAGATTTCACAGATTTACACAGTTTGTCATTCCTGCGAAAGCAGGAATCCATTTTTTTAATCTGTGTCAATCAGTGTTAATCAGTGTCTAATAGTCGCAGATATTGACAAAAATTTCAAGCGAATTTGTAGCACGGGCGTCCCTCCCGTGAAAACACGGCCAATGGTTCGACTTCGCTCACCATCCTGAGCCTGCCGAAGGAGATGGCCGTGCTACGTTTTCGGCACAAATAAAAAAGGCCGAGCTATAAAAGCCAGGCCTTTAACCATTCTTTGGTAGCAGAATAAATTATTTTACCAGTCAACAATCCATCGATCCGGTTGCCCATTAAGGCGGCGAGCAATTAGCTTGATGTTAGTTATCCAATTTCCTCCTTTGTTCTCAATTTCGACTCTGGATTGAACACGAATAAGATGTTTGAATTTTTCATCTGGCTCAGGTTGACCTATCGAAAGGACTCGTAGAATTTTGCCGCCATACATCATTTCAAGAGTATCACCAGGCTTTCCTCCTAATAACTTCTTTACTCTCTCATAGTCCTGGGAAATTGAGGCTTCAAAGAACTCACGCATCACCTTAACCGCAATTTCATTATCGGGCAAATCGCCTTGGGGTAACCCGCAAAGCTGGCTGGCACTATCAATAATTACGGCATCGCTAGGTACTTCGCCAAGCTCAAACACAGATTCGTCGATAGGCTGATTATAACCAGAAAACTCAAACTTTATCTCAAGTTCATATTCATTACCTGTAAAACGATATTTTTCAACCTGGGTAGGAAGTTTTGTCTGAACATCAATAAAAAGTTTTGTGAGAGTTTTATCGAGATTATGAATAACCTCTAAAACAATAGGGCCGCCATTTTGTTGCGGTTCATTAGTTTTAAGTGTGATCTCCTCGTTTTTTTGTGAATCATATATTCGCTGTAGTATCTGCTTGGGATCGTTCTCGGTTGCAAATTCTTCCAAATCTGTTGCCATTTTTTCGCCCTTTGCAATCATCAGAGTATTTTTGGCTGGCATCCAACACTTTGCAACTCCCCGACTCCACACTACGCTCTTGGCACCATCCGCGGATTTTGCCACGTCCATCCGAAAACCCGAAAGCCTACCGTCGTCATCGTACTTTATCCAGCAATCGCTGAATTTATTATTGTCAATGTTTTCTCTTCCCTCATATACTCGCACTATGATAGTTTGCACAGAATGATAGGTTTTTATACTCTGTTCAAGTGCATAAGCGGCTGTGTTGGATTTATCCAAAAGAGTTACTGCTAAACCAACAACTACAATAATTGCAGCGGCAGCAGTTAATTTTGTAAATGAACTTTTCATAATTATTCTCCATACGTTTGGCTGTTTAGCATCCAAGTGAACGCTTTCAGCCTTATCTAATCTGTTAAGAAGACTGTTTAGGACTGCCTTATTAACTTGGGGATTGGTTCTTATCTTTGTGTTCTTAATCAGTTTTTTTATGTCTTCTGCGTGTCTCATTTTGTCACCTCGCCATCTAATATCGACCGCAGTTTATCAAGTCCATAACGATATCTGCTCAAAGCGGTTTTAACTGAGGTTTCCTGAATTTCTGCGATTTCTTTAAATTTCATAGCTCCCTGTAAGTGTAAAACAACAGCTTCTCTTTGTTCATAAGGCAGTTGCGCCATGGCATTACAGAGCTGCTGGAATTCTTCATCACATATAATCCATTGGTCGGGCCTTTTGAGATTCGAAACGGTCGGTTCGGCCTCATCCAGGCTGACTGTTCGCTGTCGGAATTTTGTGCGGTTCATGTTGCGGGCCTTATTCGCAACGCAGGTAGTCAAATATCCTCTAATGCTCCCTGTAAGGGTGAAGCTGCCTGAAACATCGACAAAGGCAATAAAAACATCATGCACCACATCTTCAGCTTCACTTCTTTCTTTCAAAAGCCCGGCAGCTACGCGCAATAAATCATCTCTGTACTTTTCATAAATCAGGCACAGAGCGCTGGTGCTGCCGCGTCTCAACTTCCATATAAGTAGCTTGTCTTGGAGCACTGGAAATCCTCATAAAACCGCTTAACGATCGACCGTCATTTATACAACACCAAAGGTGCTTGTTTTACTTTAAGAAAAATCTTTTTTGCTGAACTTTTTGATATTTTACCGGATTTCAGGCCAAAAAGCACTTTTACAGCCGTAAAATCAAAGATTAAAAATAAAAAATCAAAATTGCGGAGTTAAGACTGTTTTTATATTTTGACACAGATTTCCCCAAGCTTTCGCTGGGGCTGTCATTCCCGCGAAAGCAGGAATCTATTTCTTTAATCTGTGTCAATCGGTGTTAATCAGTATCTAAGTTTTTTGGGGTTGCGGCTTAAGGTCTATAGCAGGAGATTTGCCCGTGTTTTTTTAAGTACTGCTGGTGATATTCTTCGGCGGGATAAAATTCTGTCGCTGGTTTTATCTCGGTTACGATTGCCCCCTCAAATCTCCCTGTTCGTTCGAGCTTTTCTATTGAGTTTTTCGCCTCGGCGAGTTGTTCGGGAGTATGATAGAATATTGCAGAGCGATATTGCGCACCAACATCCGGGCCCTGGCGATTATAAGTCGTCGGGTCGTGGATATTCCAGAAAACCTCAAGAAGCTGCTCATAAGAAACCCTCAACGGGTCATAAATTATCTCGACCGCTTCGGCATACACCGTCGTACCTGAACAGACCTGCTCATAAGTAGGATTTTCAGTCGTTCCCCCTGTATATCCAACCGTTGTTGAAATCACGCCCGGCACCTCGCTAAAGGCCATCTGAACACCCCAGAAACAGCCGGCTGCAAATGTCGCTTTTTGATAATTCGCAGCTTGCGCAGCTTTTGGCGAATTTGTAGATTTTTGAGTATCATTCATATTAGCTGCCTCCTTTTTTTCAAAACAACCGTTTATCACATACAAACAGCCGAAAACTGCCAAAGCGATAATCATTATTTTCAAATTGCGGCTATGGCTATATTGTTTCATAATGCCACTCCTTTACTGTTATTAAGAAATACGATAAGTAACGCTGAAAGTTCCGCAAAATATGACTTGACGAATCTTAGCTGCAATAATACACTCAACAACTTATTTTTGGCCGATTTAAAGGAGTTAAAATAAGTGGAACAGGCAATAGCAAAGGCAGGAGCGCTGATTGAGGCGATGGAATATATCCGCAGGTTTCACGACAAAATCGTGGTCGTAAAATTAGGCGGCAGCGTTCTCGACGATATGGCTCTGCAGAAAAAACTGCTGACCGATATCGCCTTTATGGCAACCGTTGGGATAAGGCCGATTATCGTTCATGGCGGCGGAAAGGCCATTACAAAGGCGATGAACGATGCGGGTCTGGAGCCGGTCTGGGTGCAGGGAAGGCGTTATACCGACGAGCGGACTTTAACCATAGCGGAATATACGCTTGTGCACAAGACTAATACGCCGATTTGCGATATGCTCAGGGAACTCGGCTGCGATTCGATGGGACTCCATTCATTGAGCAGTTGCGTGCTGACCGGCGAGACGCTGAGACTTCAGGGTGAGAACGGCAGGAAAATAGACCTCGGACTTGTCGGACAGGTTACCGAGGTGAACGGCCAACTTCTAAAAACGCTTTGTGCCGCCGAAACAATACCTGTTATTGCGCCGATAGCAAAAGATAAGGCAGGCGGAAGATTAAATGTGAACGCCGACACAGCGGCAGGCAAGGTCGCTGCGGCGGTGCAGGCGGAAAAGCTGGTTATGGTAAGCGATACGCACGGAATACTGACGGATATGAAAAACCCCCAAAGCCGAGTCTCCAGTCTCGATGAAAATCAGATTAAGGAAATGATTAGCGCAGGTATTATCACCGATGCGATGTTTCCGAAGGTCGAGGCGTGCCTGACGGCGCTGGATGCAGGCGTGAAGAAGGCACATATCATCGACGGCAGAATCGAGCATTCCCTGCTGCTGGAAATTTATACCGATAAGGGAATTGGAACACAGATAATTAAAAACTAAATTCAGTATTGGAACAAAAAATATGACAACACAGGAAACGATAGAGCTATACAACAAATACGTTATTGCCAATTACACCAAGCTGCCGCGTGTAATCATCAAAGGACAGGGCAGTTTTCTATTCGACGCCGACGGCAACAAGATACTGGATATGTTCCCCGGCTGGGCGGTCAGCGGCATAGGCCACTGCCATCCCAAGGTCGTCGAGGCGATACGCAAACAGGCAGGCGAGTTGTTACACATTGACAATACGTTCTATTCGGAACCGCAGGCCAAACTGGCGGAGCTTCTAAGTAAACGTGCTTTCGGCGGGAAGACCTTTTTCTGTAACAGCGGCGCCGAGGCCAACGAAGCGGCCTTGAAGCTTGCACGTCTGCACACATCAAAACAGAAGAAATATAAATTTATTACCGCTGAAGGGAGCTTTCACGGCAGGACTTTTGCGACCGTTACTGCTACCGCACAGCCGAAATATCACGAGGGTTTTCTGCCTTTGCTGCCTGGCTTTATGTATGTGCCGTTTAACGATATCAAGGCACTGGAAGCAACGTTCAGCGATGAGGTCGCAGCAGTTATGATTGAGCCGATACAGGGCGAGGGCGGCATTAATGTCGCAACGGAAGAATATCTTCAGGCAATACGCGAACTTTGTGATAAGAATGGTGCCGTAATGATATTGGA
>JAPLMV010000059.1 GCA_026386835.1 Planctomycetota bacterium
ATGCCGACAGCGCTGGCTGCGATTTTAGAAACATCCTGCAGGTTCAAAACGGCGTTTTATGCACACGAAGTGGCAACGATGAGGCGGATAGTCGAAGAGCATCCAGGACACGACACAATGTTCTACAACGCCATTCATCAGGCAAAGACCAGCGGAAAATACCTCGCCGACACATTCGGTGACCAGAGTTCATATTTCAAACATCCGCTCGTGGAAGCAGCCAAATACTGCGATTCAATATGTGCGGTGGGCGATTACGCGGCAGAGGAATTAAAATTTCTGTCGCCGGAATTTGAAAACGCCAGCATCGATATAGTTTACAACGGAATACCGGCTTACCAAATAACCCTTGCCGACAAACTTGCCTCGAAAGAAAAGCTCCAGCACTACTGCGAGAATCTTCTTGGGTACAGGCCGGACTTTGTCTTTACGCATGTTACCAGGCTGGTAAAGAGCAAAGGACTCTGGCGAGATTTGCAGGTGCTCGAATATATGGAGAAAGAATTCCGCAGCGAAAATAAAACCGCTGTGCTGTTTTTATTATCGACCGAAACCTGCCAGCGGCGAAGCTGCGATATCCTGAATATGGAATCGGCCTATAACTGGCCTGTGGCACACCGCGAAACTTGGCCTGACCTTTCGGGCGGAGAGGCAAATTTCTACACTTCCATTCAGGAATTCAACGCCTCGAGCAGAAACATCAAGGTTGTCTTTATAAATCAATTCGGGTTCAGCAGAAAACACTGCGGCAATAGAATGCCAGAAGATATGGAATTCATCGATATCCGAAGGGGCAGCGATGTGGAGTTCGGCCTGAGCATCTATGAGCCGTTCGGTATTGCCCCGCTCGAACCTCTGACTTTCGGCGGGATATGCGTGGTCAGCAACGTATCTGGCTGTGCAGGTTTCGTACGGGATGTAACCAATGGAGAAGGAAGCAAAAACGTTGTTATTGCCGACTATATCAGTCTGGGCAAAAACGGATTTGCGGATATCGAAGACCCGCTTCAAATCGGGATGTCGGTACGCAATCAGATAGAAGATTACGTCAGCGACAAAATCGCAATGCAGGTTTGCTCGCGGCTGGCAAAAAATGATTCGGAACTTGAAGGCATGATTAAGGCCGGCTGCGAACTTGCCAAAAATATGAGCTGGGATGTTGCGGTCAAAGATTACCTGTTGCCAAGTTTGCAAAAATCTGCCGATGCCAGCAGGAAACTGGCAGAAATTACCGCCGCATAACACACAAAAAAACGCACCTGAATATTATCCTTGATGTAATAATACCAGCCTAAAGCACGCTCAACCTCGTCATAAGCATCAACCACAATTTCCATTCGCATTGACGTCAGACATTATGTAATCCAAGAGAAAAAAACACTTACGCTCCATCACATTTTGGTGTATTCTTGGTGCAGGTTTGTGCAGAATGTGGCATATTGGAGCATATTTCAGCGTATTTAGAGGATTTGGGCAAAATAATGCTTTCCGAAGTAAGTGGTTGTTTTGAAAGGATTTAAGTTAATGGGCGATATAGGAGTCGAACCTACGACCTCACGGGTGTGATCCGTGCGCTCTAACCAACTGAGCTAATCGCCCGAGGCAAATTATATTAGAACACCACGAATCATCCTTTGTCAAGTTTTATATCAGGCGCCGTCTGCAGGATACTGCTGAGATTTAATGGCAGTCGTGTTGGTTGCAGGCATTTTCAGCAGTTATTTCTTCAAGCTCACCCTGTCCATACTGTTTGAGGATCTCTTCAACAGTACCGGCAATTGCTCTATATGCTTTTATACCGCCTTCATTCAGCTTCTGCACTGCCCGCGCACCCATGCCGCCGCAGACTACCGCATCAATCTTCTTGCCAGCTAATAAACTCATAGGCTGACACGTGCCATGCAAATGATGTTCGTTTGAGTTTTCAATTACTTCGACAGAATTATTTTCGGCATCATAGATTGTGAAATAGGGCGCACTGCCAAAATGACCGTAAACTTCGGATGTTTTGCCATCATTTGTTGTAGTTGGAATACATATTCTCATATACTTATTCTCCTGCACATTTTTCGTCTTCCGCCAGGACCGCGGGCTCTTGCCCAGCCTCGATCCTGAGAAGCCCTGTGAATATTTTTACTCTGACACTTCGGGCATTGGGCCGGACGGCCTGTGCCAAAAGCCTCGAACCATTCATTCTTACAATCTGAACATAGAAATTGCCTCTTCATCATTTTGACAACACCTCCTTCAATTTTAAGAGCCCTGGCATTAACAATTGCATCTGCAATCTTCTTATGAGCAGATTCAACGATATTGCCAAAAGTCTGTCTTGAAATATTCATTTTTTTAGCCGCATCTTCCTGATACAGTCCTTCAAGGTCAGCCAGCCGTATGGCCTCAAATTCATCTATCGTTAAACCAACTTCCTCCAACTGCGAAATTGGTACGCCTCTGGGCTTAAAGTAATCTGCCTGCGGATTCCCGCAGACACGCCTGCATTTACAGGGACGAGCCATGATAATCTCCATTAGATAATTGGCATATGCCAATAATATAATTCAAAAAAACCACCCTGTCAATATAAATTCAAAAAAAATTTCCTGTCTATGGTATTTAACAAGAAAATAAGGTGCTCAAACTGACCGATTTTAGGCCGCTAAGTAGCCGTTTTTCTGAGATTTTACAATACATCGGGACTCGACTCGTCAGGTGCCGTCTGCGGCGATAAGGTTTACCCTGCCGAGCTTGATGCCTTTCTGGCTTAAGATATTTTCAGCGGTTTGGTTGATTTCGCCCACTGGACCTTTTAAGATGATAATCTCCATACAATCGTGTTTGTCGAGGTGAATGTGCATCGTGCAAATAGTCTGGAGCAGATGTGAATGCTGCAGGCCGGTAAGTTTTTGCATAAGTTTTGTGGAATGATGGTCATAAACCATGCATACCGCTGCGACGGCCTTTGTTTTTGGATTACTAAGCTGTTCCCCGCTTAATTGCTGACGTATAAGGTCACGTATAGCCTCGGAACGATTTTGATAACCTTTTTTAGCTATAAGCTTGTCGAAATCTGCCAAAAGCTCTTTTTCAAGCGATATGCCTATGCGTTCAATTTGTTCCATCTGCTTTTCCGATAAATTTATGAGAACATGACTTTCGACTTGTTATAAGCCGAGAAATACGATGGCTAAGCCGCAAAGAAATATTGCCCCTCCTGCCAGGGCGTGAGTGAACCGCTGTATCTGAGTTAAAGGCAGGAAATCTACTCCTGCTCTCGAAAGCAGTACTGTTACAAGCATCGTGCCGATGGTTATCACGCTAAACACTCCTGTTACCACGACAAGGCCGAACAGACTGCTCTGTGCGGCAGGGTACATTAAGATGGGAATCAGCGGCTCACAGGGGCCGAAAACAAAAATGACAAATAATGTCCATGGTGCGATGCTCGGCAAATTTTTCCTGCCGTCGTGAACATGTAGGTGTTCCTCATGGTGGCCGTGCACATGCGTATGTTCACAGGTATCGGTGTGTAAGTGGCTGTGTACGTGCGGCTTATTTCTATATGCTTGTCTTAATCCCCAGACAAGATATGCCAGCCCGAAAGCGGTTAATAACCACGCTGCGAAATCCCCTCGAACTGATTCCACTATTTCCAGTTTCTTGACTGCCAGTCCCATTGCTACCCCTATCAGGCCCAGTATTACGGAACTGCCTACGTGGCCGATACCGCACAAAATGGTAATCATCGCCGTTTTTGTCGTTGACCACTTGCGTGACCATGACATCATTATGAAAGGCAAGTAATGGTCAGGCCCGAATAATGTATGGAAGAAAGCGATGGATGCAGCGGTAATGATAAGTGCGTTCAATTCGCCTGTCACAGTTAAAACCCTTTAAAAATTGACAATTTGCGCATAAAAATATCAAAGTTGTGCTACCATAGCAAGGAGATAATTGAAAAGCCGATAAAATTTACAAAATCTTTTCTTTGCCTCTTTTATATTTTCAACATTGGGCCGGATTCAGCGTTCGAAATTGCACTCAACTGTCGCCAGATGTTATCCAAAGTCATCCAAGGACATCCAAACGCATTCAGAAGCACACCAAAGTATGTCCAAAGTAGGTCAAAAGACACTAATATATAGCAAGACCCCAGCCTACCATTACTGAGATTGGGTTTGATTGGGTTTGTTTTGCATAACAGTTCACAACTCATAGTTCGTTGTAGTTCCTTGTATTTGCTAAGGTTAAAGCGTTTTGGGCATTTTGGAAATTGGGTTTGTTTTGCATAATTTGATATTTTTGGCTGAATGTGCAGCCACAGAGATAATTTTTTTTATAGCCACCGAGGACACAGAGATTTTTTTGACACGGGTACCTATGGCACAAGTTAACACTGTTTTTCTATAACTCATAAATCACGACTCACAATCAAAACTCAATCCGCCTGCGGCGGATAAAAGTTAAAAACTGGGCGCAGAAAAACTACGTCTCTCTATAAAGGGGCGAAGCTGCGCGTTTGGTCGAAAAAAGACTCACCACGAAGGCACGAAGAACACGAAGAAAAATCATAACTAATTGTAAAATAAGGAGTTAAAAATGGTGAAAATTTTTTTATTTTTTCGGAATTTGAGTGGGGATACCTGCGCGTTTGGCCGAAATCGTATGGCGTATATCGTATTGCGTATTGCGGAGGGTAAAGAAAGTGCACAAGAGCATAAGGCATAAGATTGATTATTGAGGACTGATTATTTGAAGAGGCAGAAAAAGAGATTTAGACGCGAATTTCGCAGGTAAATGGACTAAAGAGCCAAAGGCAAAACGGCGGGGACAACGAGTTGGCCAGCCTACAAAACTGCTCCATCGCCATGCTCATTTTTTCTTGCGGGTACAACGCTTCTTCGAAATATAAGAATCATGAGATAGACTGCAAAGGTAATAGCTGAAGCGACGCGATTATATTGGAGCTTGATTCCCAATATGGATAAAACAGCAAATACTATTGGCACTGCTATAATACAGAAGCTTAGAAGTACATTCCATATAAGTGGCAGCGATTCACGATTCCAATACATTAGCACTACAGCTGGGAGAAGGAATCCTATCACTGAAAGCAAGATGACGATATATGAATACTTATCAATAAGAACTGCAAACCAAGGATAAAATATCACAAGCAAGGCGATGAGGTTCAGTTCTGAGGCGTAGTTCTTTTTTTCATCAGGTGTTGCTTTGCGAAAGCGCTCACCATTTAAAATCCTGAGGATTATATTAATTGCACGACCAAGTGAATACATTTAGTTCAATCCTTTTAATTAATATGACATCGCTAATTTTTCTCAAGTTTACCCCACTTTTGCAAGCCAAAGTTTTATTGGCTCTGCTTTAGGTGACGGAATCGATTGAATAATTCGAAGAAGCCCTTCGACATTGGCACAGTCTGTTAAACGCATTTTGCCATCAGGTGCTTTCATTTTCAACTGTCGACAAATTGTCGACAGTTCAATCCCATCTTCGCTTTTCACGCGAATTTTCATTTTAAACCAATAATCACGAGCATTAACGCTGTCTGTAAGTGCGGCGACGGTATCCACCACTGAGAAATACCATGTTTCTACCTTTTCATCGTAATGCCGGCGTATTTGGTATCCTTCAAAAATCGCCAATGGGTTTGTCATGGGATTCCCCTTAAAAACTCCTGCTTCCATGTGTTTTCAGTCGGTTACATTTTGTAACCGTCTCACTTGTGTGTCCTGCCGGGTGCCGAGCACACAAGCAGTGTACCACTAAGCCGACAAAAAAAACAAGTTTTTTTCGGCTGGGAACAAGCTTGTCAAACAATGCTCTTTCCATTACATTCTAAAGAACTATTGCGCGGAGGATGGAGTCTAAATGAAAGCAGGATGGCGGTAAGGAAATGTTCTGGTTTAAGAAATTTCGGCGTAGGCGGGCAGCGGGCAGAGTTTTCCCGCAAGAATGGCTTTTGATTATCGAAAGGAATGTGCCGTTTTACAGGCGGCTATCTCCCGATGATCGGAAAGAGCTGCAGCGGCACATACTAATTTTTCTGAATGAAAAACGCTTCGAGGGCTGCGGCGGCCTGAAAATGACCGACGAGATAAAAATTACGATAGCCGCACAGGCCTGCATCCTTTTGCTGCATCGTAGGACCGACTATTACCCCGGCCTGTCTTCGATACTTGTTTATCCTGAGGCATACATTGCACACCGTGCCGAGTACCTGGCAGACGGAACCATCGCCGAAGGTCCCGATGTTCTGATGGGCGAATCATGGCATCACGGCTCGGTTGTGCTCTCATGGAACGATGTTCGGCGTGGCTCGGCGGATATTCACGACGGCCACAATGTTGTCTTTCACGAATTTGCCCACCAGTTAGACAGTTCCGAGGGCAAAGGCGACAGCAGCGAGGTACTTGCAAACTTTTCGAGCTTTATCGCCTGGGCTCGCGTCCTGCAGAAAGAGTATCAGAATCTTCGCAGCAATGCCGGTTCCGGCAGGCCAACCTTTTTAGACCAGTATGGCGCCACCAATCCCGCGGAGTTCTTCGCCGTTGTTACCGAATACTTTTTCAAAAAAAGCAGGGAGCTGCAAAAACTGCACCCACAACTTTACGAGGAATTAAAACGTTTCTATCAGCAGGACCCAGCCGCGATGAATCAATGAAAATGTACTGAATTAGGTACTGTCTTATCATCGTCAGGAGCATTTTGAACTTTTCTTTTGCCTCAACAGCGTGCGGGATATTGCAGGGCATTATAATAATTTGTCCGGTCATATCCTCATTTTCCTTGCCACAACAAATCCTTTCAATAAATATCCACAATAGAGCAGTGATTTAAAATAATTTGCAAGAATTTTGTTTGCAAAAATGGAAATTGGTGGTACGATAAAAATTTATGGTTAAAAATTGCACAGTTTGTTTATCGTTTTTTGAGGTCAATATCGGTATTGGCACACTTCTATTGCGCCGCAAGGCGCTATAAAACCGTTCTACCACACAAATCAATCGTTTCATTTTTCCTAAAATCAGTAGCATTTTTATGCCCATTAAGGCATAATTAACCCGAACTGACCGATGGTGGGGTAAAGACCCCACCCTACCGGACTTTGGGTTTGGAATTTGGAGATAAAGATATGGCTGAAAAGATAATCATATTCGATACAACGCTTAGGGACGGTGAGCAGGCGGCAGGTACAAGATTAGGTGTTCGGGAAAAGCTTGAACTGGCGACTCAACTGGCTAAGCTTGGCGTTGATGTTATCGAGGCAGGCTTTCCAATCTCTTCGCCGCAGGATTTTGAGGCGGTGCAGTTGATAGCCCAGGAAATAAGCGGGCCAATCATCTGTGGACTTTCCAGGGCGGTGGATGCGGATATTGACGCTGCTGGCAATGCTTTGAAAAAGGCCAAACGGTCGCGAATACATACCGGACTTGGAATCAGTGATATTCATATAGCAAGCAAGTTCAATGATGAAAAATACGGCAGGAAGCTTGAAGAAAAAAAGGAAAAAGTTCTGGATATGGGTATCAAGGCAGTCAAGCGTGCCAGGCAATATACTAATGATGTTGAATTCTATTGTGAAGATTCCGGCAGAGCGGATAAGCAGTATTTGTACAGAGTTGTTGAAGCTGTTATTGAGGCAGGCGCTACGACGGTGAATATTCCGGATACGACGGGTTACGCAATACCTGAGCAGTTCGGGCAGTTGATAGCGGATATTATAAAGAATGTACCGAATTCGAAGAAGGCGATCATAAGCGTTCACTGCCACGATGATTTGGGAATGTCGGTGGCAAATACGCTGGCTGGAGTGCGCAACGGTGCAAGACAAATAGAGTGCACGATTAATGGAGTCGGTGAACGAGCAGGGAATGCTTCGTTAGAAGAATCGGTTATGGCGATAAAAACTCGAAAAGATTTTTTCGGTGTTGATACGAAAATAAATACAAGAGAGCTTTACAGAACAAGCAAAATGGTCGCAGAGATGCTTGGAATGTTTATTCCGCCGAATAAGGCGGTTGTCGGCGCAAATGCGTTTGCTCACAGCAGCGGTATTCATGTAGACGGTTTTCTGAAAAATCCGCTGACTTACGAGATTATGCAGCCGCAAGACGTTGGTTCACCTCAAAGTGCGGTAGTGCTGACGGCGAGGACAGGAAGACACGGCTTAAAGCACAGGCTTAATGGTCTGGGATATAAAGTTTCAGATGCAGAACTTGACCAGATATACCAGAGATTTCTGGATGTTGCTGATAAGAAGACAGAAGTTTTCGATGAAGATATCGCAGCACTTGTCAATGATGAGATGAGGACTATCGAGCATGTGTTCGAGCTTCAGTATCTGCATGTGGCCTGCGGCACGGGGACATTGCCGACGGCAAGTGTTAAGATGAAAGTCAAGAACGAGATAAAGTTGGCGGCTGCTTACGGAGATGGGCCTGTCGATGCGGCGTATGAGGCGATAAGGATTGCTACGGGTCTTTCGCCGAAGCTGGATAACTATTCGATACGTGCTGTTACCGGCGGTAAAGAGGCGCTGGGTGAGGCAACAGTGAAGATTATTGATGAAAACGGCGTAAGGGTTACCGGCAGAGGCGTTTCGACTGATATTATTGAGGCGTCAGCAAAGGCGTATGTCGATGCGATGAACCGCATGACAACAGAGAAAGGAAAAGTTTAAAAGCCAAGAATAAAGGCTGGGTTGTAAAAAGTTGAAAGTTAAAAATATAAATGGATTCCTGCTTTCGCAGGAATGACACAAAGACAGGTGAATGTTATGGGTATGACGATTACGGAAAAGATACTTGCAAAAGCAAGTGGGAAGAAAACGGTCAAAGCAGGCGACTTGGTCGATGCGAAAATCGATGTGATAATGTGTCACGATATAACGACGCCGGCAGCGATATCGATGCTGATTGAGAAGGGAATCGACAAGGTATTCAACCGGTCGAAGATAGTGGTGACGCCGGATCATTTTCAGCCTGCCAAAGATATAAAAAGCGCCGAACTGCATAAACGGCTTGACCAGTGGGCAAAGCGGCAGAAGATAAAATACTACTATAAAATCGGGCGTGCAGGGGTTTGTCATGCGCTGCTGCCGGAACAGGGACATATCAGGCCGGGCGAAGTGATTGTCGGCGGCGATTCGCACACGTGCACTTATGGCGCGTTTGCGGCGTTCAGTACGGGCGTCGGCTCGACGGACCTTGCGGCGGCGATTGCGACAGGGCAGCTTTGGTTCAAGGTGCCTGCGTCGATGAAGTTTGTGCTCAACGGTTTGCTCAAAAAGGGCGTGTACAGTAAGGATGTGATTTTGGCGGTCATTGCTCGAGTCGGCACTGATGGTGCGCTTTACAGGGCGATGGAATTTGTCGGGCCTGCACTGAAAGGAATGTCGATGGAGGCGCGGATGACCATAACGAATATGGCTATCGAGGCAGGCGCAAAGAACGGCATTATCGGGTTTGATGCTGTGACAAAGAAATATCTCGATGGACATTTAAGAGACAAAAAAAGTTATAAAGTGTTCGAGTCGGATAAAGATGCCGAGTATGCTGCGGTCGAGGAATTTGACTGCTCGAAGTTAGAGCCGATGGTGGCGATGCCCCATCTGCCGTCGGGCGGCGTGCCGATAGGCAAGTGCAGGGGCAAGGCGATGGACCAGGCGTATATCGGAAGCTGCACAAACGGCAGAATCGAAGACCTGAGAATTGCCGCAAAGATTATGAAGGGCAAAGAGGTTGCGATTCGGACGATAATCGTGCCGGCAACTCCTGAAATCTGGAAGCAGGCCAAGGACGAAGGGCTGTTCGATGTGTTTTACAAGGCCGGCTGCGTAATTTCTGCGCCGACGTGCGGTGCGTGCTTAGGCGGATTTATGGGAATACTGGCTGAGGGCGAGAAGTGCATCAGCACCACAAACAGGAATTTTGTCGGCAGGATGGGACATCCAAAGAGCGAGGTTTATCTTGCAAGCCCAGCCACCGCAGCGGCAAGTGCAATTGAAGGAAAACTGACCGATCCAAGAAAATACTTATAGAAGTGAGGTTCAGTATGGCTAAAGCACATGTATATAAACGGTATCATATAAATACAGATGAGATAATACCGGCAAGGTATCTCAACGCTGATGACGAAAAGGAACTCGCACTGCACTGCATGGAAGATTTGGATACCGGCTTTGTCAAAAAGATAAAACCCGGCGATTGCATTGTTGCAGGCGATGATTTCGGATGCGGCTCATCGAGAGAGCATGCGGTTTGGGCGATTCGCGGGGCGAAGGTGCAGACCGTTATAGCAAGGTCGTTTGCGCGGATTTTTTACCGCAATGCGATAAATTGCGGCTTTTATCTGATTGAGTCAGACGATGCGGTTGAGAAGATAAAGGACGGTGATGAGGTCGAGATTGATTATGGAAGCGGATTGATAAAAGACCGTACAAGTGGTATAAATATCGGTTTTGCGCCGCTGCCAGATTTTGCACTTGAGATAATCAAAGACGGCGGACTGCTGGAGCATATAAAAAAAGCAACCACGGATTAACTTAGCGAGGCCAAAGGCCTCGCTAAGAAATCTGTGATATGGGGTCAGATCAACAGTTGAGTGTAATTTCGAGTTGCATTTTTGCTCCAAATCTGCGAAAAATAGGGCAATCTAAAATACCTTGCTTAACTAAAAAGGCTCAAAGATGTCTGATGATAGGCCGCAAAATCCCGAAAAACACCACAGGCGTGTGCGTTATTCCGGCACGCACCCCAAGCGGTTCGGCCAAAAATATAAAGAACTCCAGCCGGGCAAGTACCCTGATATTATTAAACATCTGCGGGCAAAAGGCAAAACGCCCGCAGGTACGCATATCCCTGTACTAACAGAAGCCGGCGACATCGTTGCTGACTGCACTATCGGCTACGGCGGCCACGCAGCCGAATTTATGAAGTGTATCGGTTCGACAGGCAAACTCATCGGCTTTGATGTTGACGGCGTTGAACTCGAAAGAACCAGAGAGCGTCTTGGTGCGGGAAATGTTCCTTTCAGTTTGTACCGCAAAAATTTTGCCGGCATCGGAAACGTTCTGGCTGAAGAAGGAATTGGCGGATATGACATTATCTTCGCAGACCTTGGCGTATCGAGCATGCAGGTAGATAACCCTGCTCGCGGGATAAGCTACAAAAATAAAGGACCGCTCGATATGCGGATGGACGAGCGACTCATACAAACCGGCGCAGATTTATTGACAACGCTTTCCGAAGATGAGCTTTCGAAGGCGCTGCTGGAATTGTCGGATGAGCCTGACCATAAAAGAATTGCTCACCTGATAGTTACTGAGCGTAAGCACGCACCGATTACGCAGGTTTCGCAGCTTGTCCGGCTGATTTTGAAGGCCAAAAATCTGACGCCGCAAAGCTGGCGCAAACAGCAGTTAAATGCTGGGTTTGGCTCACTGCACCCTGCGGCAAGAACATTTCAGTCCCTTCGGATATTAGTCAACGATGAACTGGGGGCACTACGGGAACTTTTAAGAGTTGCGCCTTTTTGCCTCAAGCCTGGCGGTAAAATCGGCATAATCAGTTTTCACAGCGGCGAAGACCGGCTGGTGAAACAATCTTTTCGTGACGGTGTCCGCAACGGTATTTATCAATCTGCAACACCAAATCCAATAGTCCCCCGAGTCAGAGAGATTGCTGCCAATCCGAGAAGCTCTTCAGCTAAATTCCGGTGGGCAAAAAAAACGTCCTGACGGTTACCACTCATAATAATGCGCATAAAAAAACCCTGCCTTTTGAGCAGGGTTTTTCGTGTTTTAGCCAAATGTAGTCTAACTTTCGCTGGGGATTACATTTGTTGCACACGGGCCTTTTTTGCCCTGTCCAACCTCAAACTGCACTGCCTGGCCTTCATCAAGGCTGGCATAGCCCTTGCCCTTGATTTCCGTGTGATGGACGAACAAATCTGAACCGCCGTCATCCGGAGCTATAAAGCCGAATCCCTTGCTTGTGTTGAACCACTTTACTTTACCTGTACTCACTTATACATCTCCTTGGCCTGTTTTCACAGGTCGTCAAAATAATATCTCTCGCTTTTAATTTTTGGGAGCACACTCTTGAGAGATGAAAGAATATTACCCATAACAGAGGTATTAAACCACAGGAGAAGGCGGTTTGTCAACAAGTAAATAAAATTAAATTAAAAACACGCTTTTTGACAAGAATAAGGCGGTGTTTGCCGTCTGATGTCCGCTATTTCCAAAATTCTTTTTTTGGACATGCTCGCATGTTTGGAATATACTGATACAAAACCAATCAATACATTTTCGCGAAAACAAATCCATAAGCCAAGTCCAAGCTGAAACGAGCAAGATGAGCGTTGACCAGCTTCGTGCAGCGGCACTTGAATATAAAAATGCTCTTACAGCAAAAAAAGGCGAACTGTCAAAACTTGAAGAGAAAGTTAAGATGTTGACGTCGGACAAGATAGTTAGCGGTGAAGGACAAAAGCTGACAACTGATATTCAGCGCTTAAGCCAATCCGTTGCCGACCTTTCAGAACGGCTCAAAATCTGTGTCGATAAAATCAAGGAAAAAGGCGGCGATGTCTCTGGTTTTAATTTTTGACGCAGTTTTTAGAGGATAATGGAAGCTATCAAGGCCGCTTGGCTTATCGGAGCGGCCTTTTTTATTGCGCACCTTGTAAGGTATGCTGCGTGAAACTTTTGAGCTAAATTTTGTTTAAAAATAAAAAACCCCGCAGCGAATCCTTTCGCTACAGGGCTATAGAAAACTTATTTTAAGATTACTGTTTTTTCCTGCTGTTATACTTGTCAACCGTTTTATCCAGCTTTGATGCGTTCCTCTCGACCTTTTCTGGTATCTGGACAGCGACGCCAAGCTGTCCCAGTTCAGTTGCGACGTCCGGCTGGCTTGGGTTAAGCTGGAAACTGCGGGTCAGATACTCCTGTGCACGCACTTTGTCGTTTTTGCCCAAGTAATAATAGCCAATCTGTCTGTTAATCTTGGCCGAATTTGGTGCTCGATTAAGCGCCTGCTGATAACAGAGAATCGCATAATCATCGAGTCCCTGCGTTTGAAACTCCAGAGCAAGCTTCAGCGACTCAGCGGCTGAATTGGATGCCTGCTTGATATACTCTTCAGCCAGAAGCCTGGCTTTGGCAGTATCGCCCTTGCCGAACAGCACCTTGACCCTTGCCGCCTGTGCGGCCCTGTTGGTCGGGTCAAAACTTAAGGCGATACTATAATGTTCTTCCGCTTGGCTCCAAAGCTTGTCGGCCTGATATAGCCGGCCCAATCTAAGATGCGCCTGCGGGTCACTGAACTTGCGTTCTACCCTTTTTATTAATTTTGTTTTTTCTTTTTCAGCCGGCGTACTGGGAATTTCTTTCTGTGCCTCGTTGCATCCGCCGGACAACAGCACACATACTAAAAGAGCCAAGCCAATGAACTGTAACTTGCCCGTCATTTCCTGCCTCCGTCATTTACGATTTCACACTCTGTTAAAACTTGTTGTGTATCCATCAGGAATCCAAAGTGCCTGATTAACTCTCTGATTTGCAATTTTGACGCGATGTTCAAATCTTTGCAAGGAAAATTTTTCATTTTTTTTGTAATAAACCCTGCAACCTTCCGACTATTATGTTGTGGCGACAACTATTTTGCGGAATAATTGATGCAAATGACCAACTGGGAAGAAATCGTTAATAAATACGGGGCTGTTGTTTGGCAGACCGCATATCGGCTGCTGGATAACCACGCAGACGCCGCCGACTGTTTTCAGGAGACATTTATCTGTGTTTTGGAAATCTCGAAAAGTCAGCGAGTGCGGAGTTTTCCCGCGTTACTGGCTCGCATAGCCACGTCGCGTGCGATAGACCGCCTTCGAGAGCGATTTTCCCAGCAAATCCGGGGCACCGACGGAATTGACGTTGTAGTCCTGCCGGGGAGGGACTCCGGTCCCGAACAGTTGGCGCAGACGCAGGAACTGACGATGCGGCTGAGAAAAGCCCTGAGTCGGCTGCAGCCGAAAGAGGCCGAGGTCATTTGTCTGCGGTCTTTCAACGATATGAGCTATCGGCAGATAGGAAAGGAGCTGGGCATAAAGGCCAACACCGCGGGCGTACTTTTGAACCGCGCAAGAACGAAATTGCGCAAAATCCTCAATCTGCCTGATAAAGAATAAAGCATGGTGATAATATTATGAAAGAGCATGAACATAATCTGGATGATTTCTTAAAGGCGCTGAAGAACGACCCTGCACCAGCCCAGCCGCCGCAGGAATTGGTCGATTCCGTTCTGCAAAAACTAAAGGCGGCAGGTGAGGAGCCGCAAAGCGAAATCATAAAGGAAAAAATCACAATCCTCGAACGAATAAACGCAATGAAGACATTGACCAAATTGGCCGCAGCGGCCGTGATAATCCTTGCTGTCTTGTCAGGAATCATATTTTTTAACAGCTCGGTCAAAAAACCGCATCCCGAAATTGTCAAACAGCAGCTTATACCTGAAACAAAAAACGCTGCTGAAAGAGAAAAAGAAACAAAAGAGGATTTGGAAGCAAAACAGGCACAGGCCAAACTCGATGCCCAATTGCAAAATATCGTTGCCCTTTATACGGCCAGCGATGTTAACGGCCTTATGGCGGTACTATCGCAGGGACAATTGCAGAGCCAGTTGGCTGCGGCTTATTTTATCGGCGATATCGGAGACTTGCGGGCGGTTGAATTGCTGGAGAAATTAAGCGAACGGTATGGCGGCAATGACCCCAATAATCTCTTTGCGGCAGCGGCGGAAAAAATAAAAAGCCGGGCGAACACAGCCCAGAGTGAAAACAAACAGGAAACTCAAGCAACAACTGTATCGCTCGAAAGCGACCATCTCGATATCAATATCGACGGCAATGACAGCAACAACATGACAGGCGAGGAAGGCATACCTGTTTTCGGACAGGTAATCAATCTGGACGGCAAACCTGCAGAAGGAGCGGAAGTAATTTTATCCACGCCATCTCAAAACATTTACATCCAAAACGGAAAAAACATACAAAAGCAAAATAGTACATTCGTTAAAACAGGCACTGACGGGCGGTTTTCCTTTCCGCCTCAAACAGAGCTTTACAGGATTGTGGTGCTTTGCGAAAAGGGTTGCGCAGATGTTACAGCCGAGCAAGTTGTAGCTGATTCGAACATTGTAATTGAAGCATGGGGACTCGTGGAAGGCGTGCTTGTCATAGGAAGTAAACCTGGAGCAGGTGAAGAAATTGCTGTAGATTACGGTAAATACCCAGAGCCAAATTTTCCACAAGTTTTTTATGTTTGTGTGACTGTAACGGACGCCAACGGTTATTTTGTTCTCGATAAGCTCCCCCTTGGAAAAGCACACGTTGCCCACAGAATGAAATTGGGTGAATCCACTCACGATAGTCACAGCGTCCCGATAGAAGTTAAAGCAGGCCAGGCAGTCTACGTGACCATCGGCGGGATGGGCAGGCCGATAATAGGCAAAATTGCGGCACCTGCTGATTACAATGAGCCCATTGACTGTAACCGCGGCAACAACAGGTTAATCCTTAAACAGCAACAATCTCCTGTACCAGAAGAAGGACAACCCAGCCAATACCTTGTATATCCATTCGGGATAGAATCCGATGGAAGTTTCCGAGTCGAAGATGTGCCGAGCGGTCAATACGAGTTGCAGATAAATTTACATGAAAAACCTAAAGATGGGTCATCTGGTTACGGACCGATAATAGGCAATGTAAATTATGAGTTTGAGGTTACAGAAATGCCCGGCGGTCGCAGCGACGAGCCGCTCGACATAGGAACGCTTGAACTAAAAATTAAAAATTAAAGATTAAAAATCAAAATTACGGAATGAAGACTGGACAAATTATTAGACACGGATTAAAAAAATGGATTCCTGCTTTCGCAGGAATGACAACGAGAAATCTGTGTCAAAATATAAAAATAGTCTTACTTCAACAATTTTGATATTTACTTTTTGATTTTTAATATGAGTTATGGCTAACCGATATGTAACTTGCAATGTGGAATTGGTTTACCTGCGGCGTCTGGTGTGTGTCTTTACATCTTTGTACTCGGCTTCAACAGAATTCTGCAATTCTTCAAGCTTCTGCACATCGACATGATGTAAATCAGGATAGTCGTTGGCGAGTTTTATTACGGTTTGAACATCGCTTTTTATTTCGCGCAGAAGTTTTAATGCGCTCGCGGAGGTCTGTGAATTTTCGATTTCCTTAAACTTCAAATCAAGCGACTTTTCAATTCCTTCGCACTTGAGTCGTACTTTTTCAAATTCACGGCCGGCATCCTGAACTGCGGTATTTATAACAAGTTCCGCACCAGCGGCATCGAGCTGGCTGAGTAGTTCGCCCCGCGAGTCGACAACCTTATCTGCAACTTCGCAATTAACCGCTTCCGACGCCGTCAGTGTCAAAAGTGAGCCTTTTTTATTCCAGGTGTGAACAACCTCCTGCCTTTCTTTTTTATTCACCGGGTCGATGAAAATTCTTTTCCCATCCTGCTTTACCTCGATGACCTCGATATCCTTATCGACCATCGCGCGTGCAAGCAGGCCTGGCCTGTTGTTGTGCTCTGCAAGAGACGCCATGTAGCCGCGCCAGGCGGAACTGAACTTCTCGCCTATATCCTCGCCGTACTTGTCCTTAATGGATTTTGGGCCTTTCTTATCCAAAGTTATTACCGCGGCGGCCCCTATAACGGTGTTATTGGCCATATAAATTTTACTGCACGCAAA
>JAPLMV010000204.1 GCA_026386835.1 Planctomycetota bacterium
ATGCCAGCGGGTATTATTCGCCTTATCCATCGTGCTTTATTGAGCCGGATGGCAGGATTGTCCGTGAGCTTTCGGCCAACAGGGCGAGCATGATGGTGAACACGGTTGATTTGAGTATGCAGTTTTATGACCCATCGGCGGAGTTTCGGGATATGGCGATTAAAGGGCAGTTGAGTAATGGGCAGCAAGTCACTGGAGACGAGCGCTCTAAAAATACAACGATTCTTTAATAAGGAACAATTATAAAAGGCAAAGAACAATTATGGACAGGATGGGAAGACAAAAGAAAATGGGATTGCAGGAAAACAAGAACGGTGCAGATGAGGCGTATGAGAAAGGGTACGAAGCAGGATACACCAAGGGGACGGAAGACGGCTACGAGAAAGGACACGAAGAAGGGTATGAGCAGGGATATGATATCGGTTACGAGAAAGGCTATCAGAAAGGCCTTGCCGCAGACGACAGCGATGATGAAGATTTAAAAGACGATTATGCGGCTCCCGAAGAAGAACCAGAGGCCGAAGAGGAATTGTAGAGAGAGTTTTTAATTGATAAAAAATAAACATAAAATTAGAAGAGTTCCACCGGAAATTGATTGCAAAAGATAAAATTTCCTACAGAAAGGCGCTATCTATATTTGAATTGCTGCATAAAGAAGCTGTGTCGTTAGGTGTTATAACTTCTAAAAATATTTTGGACGGATTAGAAAATAGTTTGAGGATTGCCAAGGCCGCTAAATGGATTAAAATCATGAGACCATAAAATGAAAAATACGACCATAACATCACCAAAAGGTTTTCTTGCGGCGGGGGTGCATTGCGGAATCAAGAGTTCAGGCAGGCCTGATTTGGCGTTGCTTGTCTGTCCCTGTGGGGCGAAGGCAGCGGCTGTTTTTACAACAAATAAAATTGTATCGGCGGCAGTAATTGTAAGCAGGCAGCATGTAAAAAGTGCCATGATTTCGGCGGTTGTTGTCAATTCCGGCAATGCAAACGCCTGCACGGGCAAGCTGGGTATTAAAAACGCAATTAAAATGTGCGTGCAGACGGCGTGTTCGTTAAACGCAATACGCAATACAAAATACACAGGACGCAAAGTTCTGGTTGCATCAACGGGTATTATTGGACATCAACTGCCGATGAAAAAAGTTGTTGATGGGATTTTAAAGGCGGCGGCAAAGGTTTCCGATTCGCAGGCGACTGGTTCGAGCTTCACGCAGGCGATAATGACAACGGATACAAAGCCGAAAAATGCGGTAACGCATGTCGAAATACAAGGAAAAAAAATTACAATCGCAGGGACAACCAAAGGGGCGGGGATGATTGGGCCGAACATGGCGACAACGCTTTGCTTTATTACCACAGATGCTGTGATAAGCAAGGGTTTGTTGGCAAAGGCGCTTAAGGCGGCAATCGGCGAATCGTTAAACAAATTGACTGTTGACGGACATCAGAGCACCAATGACACGGCGATAATTCTTGCATCGGCTCTGGCGGGTAATCGGCCTATTGTAAGAACTGATAAACAATACGCAAAATTCAGCAGGGCGCTGGCAGGGGTGTGCGATAATCTGGCAAGGCAAATGGCACTTGATGCCGAGGGGGCGACACGGATGTTCAAGGTCATCGTCAAAGGAGCGGCAACGAAAGCCGAAGCGGCAAAGGCGGCAAGAGCAGTCGCCAATTATGACCTGGTGAAATGTGCGATTCACGGCGGCGATCCGAACTGGGGAAGGATTATATGTGCGGTGGGTTCTGTCGGAGTAAAATTGAATCCGAAGAAACTATCGTGCAGGATTAACGATATAACCGTTTTTAAGGCCGGCTCGCCAAGAAAGTTTGACGTGAAAAAGGCGAGCAGGGCGATTTTGCAGACCGAACATACGATAACAGTCGATTTGGGTGCAGGAAGGCACAGCGACTTCTGTTACGGCTGCGATTTGAGCAGGGAATATGTTACAATTAACGCAGATTATCACACATGAAAGACAGCGGATAGTAGATAGCAAATAGCGGATAGCGTATAGAAAAATGGTGGGGTAAAGACCTCACCTTACCCTGCTGTTGAAATAAGACAGTCTCAAATTTTAATCTTCTTAATTTCCGCAAATTTTATTTTTGATATTTCTTTTCTATACGAAATACGCTAAACTGCAACGACTAAAATTTGTGCATGATTCATTTTATTTAAGGAGTAAACAGTGAAAACGTGTAACAGGTTAACACAAAGGATTGGGCTTACAGGAGTGGCGTTTATGATGGTGCTGTTCAGCAGCGGCAAAGCCTGGGCCAGCGAAGCGGAACTGATATTGCCGGACTTGACATCAGTTAAATTCCTCTGGGAAACGGTCGATGGCTGGTCATTGCTGATTGGAGGCCTGGTGCTGTGCGTACTTGGCGCAGTGTTTGGCATGGTGCAGTTCAGCCAAATCAAGAAAATGAAAGTCCACAAGTCAATGCTGGATATTTCCGAATTGATTTACGAGACCTGCAAGACATATCTGCTTACGCAGGGTAAGTTCATACTCATTTTGTGGGCTTTTGTTGCAGTGATTATAGCAGTGTACTTCTACTGGCTTCAAAAAATGGGTTCTACGAAGGTCGGCATCATTCTATTATGCAGTTTAGTCGGTATTATGGGCAGCTACATTGTGGCATGGTTCGGAATGCGAATTAACACGATGGCAAACTCACGCACGGCGTTTGGCAGCCTTCGGGGAAAGCCATTCTCGACGTATGCGATACCGATCAAGTCCGGAATGAGCATCGGTATGCTTTTGATAAGCATCGAACTATTTGTGATGCTTTGCATATTGCTGTTCATCCCTAAAGATTATGCGGGACCATGCTTTATCGGTTTTGCAATCGGCGAATCGCTTGGCGCATCGGTGTTAAGAATAGCCGGCGGCATCTTCACCAAGATTGCCGACATCGGGTCCGACCTGATGAAGATTATTTTTAACATTAAGGAAGATGACGCACGAAATCCGGGCGTTATAGCTGACTGCACGGGCGACAACGCCGGCGATTCGGTCGGTCCGACAGCGGACGGTTTTGAGACTTATGGCGTGACAGGCGTGGCGCTGATATCATTCATTCTGCTGGCAGTAAGCGACCCTATCAATCAGGTAAAGCTGCTTGTCTGGATATTTGTGATGCGTTTAGTCATGCTTATCGCAAGCGCTGTTTCTTACTGGATAAATGACATAAGAGCAAAGGCAAAGTATTTGAATGCTGATGAAATGAACTTCGAGGCGCCTTTGATATCGCTGGTGTGGATAACCTCATTTGTGTCAATCGGTTTGACTTATCTTGTGTCCTATTTGATAATACCGACTATGGGCGATGGGACAATGTGGTGGAAGCTCGCATCAATCATCACATGCGGGACATTGGCAGGAGCGATAATACCTGAAATAGTGAATATCTTTACGTCGACGAAATCAGCGTATGTTCAGAATATAGTCAATTCGACTCGAAAGGGCGGAGCACCATTGTGCATCCTTTCAGGTTTTACGTCTGGTAATTTCAGTGCCTACTGGATGGGCTTCTGTATTCTGGGCCTGATGGCAATCGGCTATGGCGTAAGCACGACAGGATTGAGTGCTTTGATGATTGCTCCGTCGGTCTTTGCGTTCGGTCTGATAGCATTTGGATTTCTTGGAATGGGGCCTGTTACAATCGCCGTTGACTCTTACGGCCCGGTTGCTGACAACGCACAGTCAGTT
>JAPLMV010000052.1 GCA_026386835.1 Planctomycetota bacterium
GGGTTGGACGGTGAAACGGTGAAACGGTGAAACGGTAAAGAATGGCCAAGAAAACGCGGGAAAATTTTGCTACTGATTTCACAGACAAACACTGAACAGTCCGATAAGATGTTCTTGACAAAAAAGTCTTCCTGAAGTACAATGTCCAGATAATTTTTATAGAAATAGGCTGTCCTTAGTTTTACCTTATATGGAACCATACAATAAGGAGTTAGGACCATGAGAGCCCGACAGTCTGAGTACAACACAATTCTCGACAGCGTAAAAGCCCGATCGCGTGGCTTGTCACAAGGCGACTGCGAAGACGTTCTCATGGATCACGGCTACTCATACGAACAGGCGAAGAACGGTTCCTATGTGTATCTGCACCACGGCAAAAGCTTAGTGAGCAGACGCCTGGGGTCAGCCGAAAAATATGCAAAAATCCTTGACGCGTTTGGTGCTTCGGAAAAAGAACCAAAAGAGTGTATTGTTCATTTGGAAAGCATGGGATTTGGCTACCGACAATCGCAGACTGCTGTTTACAACTACCGCCGCGAGCGGGGGTTGGTTCGACGGTGAATTATGGCAATAGCATCAGTTTCCTTGCCAGCAGTAGTTACACGATATAGACTGTCGATTGCTCAAAATATTCCTGAATTTATCTGATATTCCAAAAATCACGGAGTGGGGATATTACTAAATAAACAATAAATTGTCAAATGCGATTATTTAAAACTCTTTTTCCCCCTACTCGCTGTTTTTCATTTGACTTTTTCTGCCGAAGGCATTACAATGATTCATATTAGCCGTTTAACTAACTTTTTGAGGAGCGGTGAAGATGAGAAGGAAAAAGTATTAACAATTTTTAGAAGGCGAGAAAAATGAGGTCATATATAACAATTCTGGCTGCTGTTCTTTTTGTAAGCTGTTGTGGCCTGCCCTGTTTTGCGGCGTGTCCGTCGGTGGACCTCACCGGCGACTGTCGGGTTGACTTTGCTGACATCAATGCATTATCTGCAAAATGGCTGAATGATTGCAATGTGTCAAATGACTGGTGCGACGGGGTAGATATTACCCGGAATGGGACTGTCAATCTATCTGATTTTGCAGTGGTGGCTGAGCAATGGCTGACTGAGGGGATACCTGATCCTGATGGCATGGTATGGGTGTCTATCAACGACCCGGGAATTGGTGGCGGCCATGAGGGCTTTACTGGCTATATGAGCAAATACGAGACGACAAATGCACAGTATTGCCAGTTCCTCAACGCTGCACTTGCTTCTGGAGATATAACCCGTAGCGGCAACACTGTTTATGGTGCAAACGGCTCTAACAGCGGAACAGATTTTTTGGGGCAGGTGTATTATAACCTCGCGGGATCGGGTTATAATGGCTATGGAGCCACCAATGGCAATGGCGGGGCAGCAAGGATACATTACAGTGGCGGTTCGTTCACCGTTGACACTGGTTTCGAGAACCATCCCGTTACTTACGTGAGTTGGTATGGAGCAACAGCTTTCTGTAACTATTACGGCTATAGATTGCCAACCGAGTGGGAATGGCAGGCCGTAGCTGATTATAATGGCAGCTACACATACGGTTGCGGTACTATTATAAATAACAGCATGGCCAACTATTATGGTTCAACTCATCCAGATGGCACGACCGTTGTTGGTGCTTTCGGGACTTATGGTTATGGGATGTGCGACATGGCAGGAAATGCCTGGGAGTGGACAAGTAGTTTTTGGGATCCAGTATATAGCGATCTCGATCGAATTATCCGCGGCGGCTGCTGGCCTCACAGCTACGGCTACTGTACTGTCTCGTACTGGAACTACGACCACCCTAACGACATGGACTACCGCATAGGCTTTCGGGTGTGTCGTTGAGTGTTTCTCTTTCTGGATTTTCCGTTACCCTTTGCTCTTCGGCGCTTTTACTGCTCGGCCTCGGTGCGGTGCTGTTGAGAGAAACATCTTAAGGAACCGCCATTCGTGGCTGTCTCTATTATCCATTTGAATACAGTTTAAACCAGTAAAACAACACAAAGATAATGAACAGAATCCACGCTACGACAATATATGGTTTGATTTGAACGAAAGTGGTTGGGATGTCCTTGCCTGGTATGGGTTTCTCTTGGTAAAATATAGGATTTTGCCCCTCTGTTTTTTTGACCATCGCGACGTACCTTTCTTGCCACTCATATTCTCTCTTAATGATCTGCGTTAGTGCATGGGCCAGAACGATTGCGATGATACTGATAAGGACTACAAGGATCGCTACGATGGAATCAAGGTTAGGACTTTTCCATGAAAGAAGCACTCCCGCAGCGACTGCAAGACTTGTTTGAATCGTGATGTAGCGTCCAGTCCATTGCTGGATGACATGATCTTGATTAATGACCAAGTCCACCGCTCGATCGAATATCTTATCTCTATTGACTTCACTCATGCTTAGCCCTTTCTTATTGTATACGCCTAACTACATATTATGTGGTTTCATATAAGGTAAAAATAGGGACAGCCCATTCCTGTAAAAATTGCCTGTCTATTGTCCTTCAGGAAAATTTTTTTGTCAATACCTTTGTTTCGACAACTCAAACCCCGACCAAAATTCGATCACCAAAACCACGTCCTAAAAATGATTTGGCGTTTTTGATATTAAAACCGTCCCAATCTGGGGACACCATGATTTAGATTGCTTCGCTGCGCTCGCAATGACAGCAAAAAAACCCCTTGCAGCATGACTTCGACTGGTTCGACAAGCTCACCACAGGCATGCTCAGCCGAGTCAAAAAATCCACTTACAAACAGCAGATATACCCCTAAAATAGGTTATTTGGAGAAAAAACTTGTTTTTGCGGCGAAATTGGGCATAATGCTAAATAGTCATTAGTTCGTAGTTGGTAGTTCGTAGAAGGAGTGTAAATATAACAGATTCGACTGAGAGTATCTTGATGCTGATTAAGTTCGGGGTGAGGGGCGGGCTGCGGTTTTTATCTCATGCTGAGACCGTTAAGGTTTTTCAGCGAGCGTGTGTGCGGGCCGGCATAGAGGTTCAGTACAGCGAGGGATTCAATCCGCGGCTGAAGTTGTCGCTGCCGCTGCCAAGGAGCGTAGGGGTCGAGTCTGATGATGAGTTGCTGTGTATAAAGGTGGCAAAGGGAGCCGGAGATATTTCTGAATTGTGCAGTTTAATTAAAGATGGGTTGGGCAGGCAATTACCGGCAGGGATAGAATTGGCTGGCGTGGAGGCGGCAAAAGGGAAGCTTTCATTCGCAGCGGCGTCGGCAACGTATGTATTGACGGTGCGGCAGGAGTATGCGGGTGAGGAATTAAAGGCTAAAATTGAGAAGCTGATGGCCAGCGAAAGTTTTATTATTGAACGGCATTACGAGCCTGGAAGTTCAAAGTTCAAGAGGGTGGATGCACGGGAATTCATAAAATCGGTAACAATGGAAGGCGGCAGTGTCGGCGTTGAATGTAAAATTAGTTCGGCTGGTGCGATACGCGTTGAGGAGATTTTGAAGGTTTTAGGGCTTGAGGCCTGGCAGTTGGCTGAGCCTGTAAGACGTACGGATGTGGTGTGGCATGAAAATTAGTTTTTATTTAAAGTTCTAAAGGGTAAGGAAAAAATAATGGCAAGGGAAATGCTTATAAACATGGCGGAGAGCGAGGAGTGCAGGATAGCGGTAGTTGAGGACGGCTCGCTGGAAGAATTGTATGTGGAGAGGGCCAGCCTGAGCAGTCACGTTGGCAATATCTATAAGGGGAAGATTGTAAATATAGAGTCTGGCATTCAGGCGGTATTTATTGATTTCGGTACCGGCAAGAACGGTTTTCTTCATATAAGCGACCTTCATCCACGATATTTTCCGAAGGGCGCCGATACTCAGACCGAGAACATCGGCCGCAGAAAGGCGCTTGGGGAGCGGTTGCCTATTCAGAAATGTCTTAGTAAGGGTCAGGAGGTTGTTGTCCAAGTGACCAAGGAAGGTGTAAATACCAAGGGGCCGACGTTAAGCTCGTATCTTGCGTTGCCCGGCAAATACTTAGTAATGATGCCGTGGATGCAGAAGCAGGGGATTTCTCACAAGATTGAGGACGAGGATGAGCGAGTAAGGCTGCGGCAGATACTTACGGAAATCCGTCCGCCGCGTGATATTGGTTTTATTATTCGCACAGCCGGCCAGGGATGCTCAAAGAAGGATATTCAGGATGACTTGAGATACCTTGTGCGGTTGTGGCGAGGCATTGAGAAAAGAATAAATACCGGCAAGGCGCCGTGCGAACTTTATCAGGAGTCCGACCTTGTTATAAGGACGCTTCGCGATGTTTTTAACAGCAAGATAAGCAGGATAATGTGCGATTCGGAGAGTATGGTTCGGAAAATCAAGGACTTTTTTTCGGTGGCAATGCCGCGGTTCAGGCAAAAGGCGATTTATTACGATGGGCAAATACCTTTATTTCACAAATATGGAATTGAGGGTGAAATAGCGAAAATTCAGTCCCGTGCGGTGGAGCTTAAGGCGGGCGGTTCAATTGTGATAGAGCAGACGGAGGCGCTTGTTGCGATAGATGTCAACAGCGGGCGATACCGTCAGCAGCAAAGCGCCGAACTGACCGCTTATAAAATTAATATGGAGGCGGCGGCGGAAATTTCCCGGCAGCTTCGGTTGAGAGACCTTGGCGGGCTGATAATCTGCGACTTCATTGATATGCGCAGCGAGAAGCACCGCAACGAGGTGGAAAGGGCATTTCGAGCTGCGGTTAAAAACGACCGAGCCCGCTCCAAGATACTGAAGATAAGCAGGTTCGGTGTGGTTGAAATGACTCGTCAGCGGATGCGGCCATCACTTCAGTCCAGTATATCGCGTGTTTGTCCTCATTGCGGAGGCGCAGGATTTATAAAAAGCCATGAATCCCTGACAATCGAGATAATACGTCTGCTGAATCTTGCGGCGTCGAAAAAACCGATAGAGCGTATAGAGCTGTTTGTGGCGACGGAAGTTGCGGATTATCTGCAAAACGAAAAGAGGGCGGTGATAGCGGATCTTGAGCAATTCAACAGCAAACGTGTGATAATTCATTCTTCGCCGGATTACGTGGGTGAAAAGCACAATATGGTTTGTTACAACGAGCATGGAATTGCGGTGAAATTATAGTATTGTGCATTTGCCAGGCATAGAAAGGAGCAGCTTTGAAATGGAATTCGACCTTGAGTATGCAAAGCAGGTGATAGAGACCGAGGCAAAGGCGATAAAGGCCATTGCGGGGATTGTGAACGGTTCTTTCGCCATGGCGGCAGAGATGATTTATAACTGCAGCGGGTCTGTGATAGTGAGCGGAATCGGCAAGGCTGGGATAATCGGGCAAAAGATAAGTGCAACGCTGGCATCGACCGGTACACCGAGCCATTTTCTTCATCCGGCAGAGGCGGTTCACGGGGACCTTGGCAGGTTACGCAAGGGCGACATAGTGCTTGTTTTAAGTTACGGCGGCGAAACGGATGAGATTATCAGGCTGATAAACCTTGTCACGCTGCTCGATGTTAGACTGATAGCAATAACAGGCGACGGCGATTCCACGCTGAGCAAGCACAGCGATGTAGTGCTTTGTATGGGTAAGATGGCAGAGGCTTGTCCGCTGGGTGTAGCTCCGAGCGTATCGACAACGTGCATGCTTGCGGTTGGTGATGCGATTGCTTTTACGGTGATGAAGGCGCGTAATTTTGGTGTTGAGGATTTTGTGAGATTTCATCCTGGGGGGTCGCTTGGCGCAAAGCTGATGACGGTAGAGCAGTCGATGATGTTTAAGGCTGGCGAGAAACTGCCGACAGCAAAGGCGGATGATACGATAAAACAAATGCTTGAAAAGACCGGCGACGTAAAGCGGCACGGGGCGGTGATGATAGTGGATAAGAACGGCAGATTAGCGGGCATAATTACTGATGCTGATTTGAGGCGGCTTATGACCAAACATGGTCAGGCGGCGTTTGAGGTCAAGGTCAGTGACATTATGACGGCCAACTGCAAAAGGGTTCGCATGGATGCTCTTGCGGCTGCGGCGACGGCGATTTTTCATAAATACAGGATAGATGAACTGCCGGTGGTGGATGCAGAAGACAGGCCGGTGGGCATGATTGACGTGCAGGATATCGTGATGATAAAGGTTGTTGGTTAGAAAGTAGCGTACAGCGGGCAGCGTACAGTACAAACACAAAAAGGATAATGAGATGACGAATAAGCCAAAGGCAAAGCTTGCGGATATAAAGCTGCTGGTGCTGGATGTTGACGGTGTTTTGACCGACGGGACTTTGATAATCAACGGTGACGGCAGTGAAAGTAAATCTTTTAACTCGCTCGACGGTCACGGCATCAAAATGTGGCGAAGGGCTGGGCTAAAAGTCGGGTTTCTAAGCGGGAGACTCTCGGGCCCCACGAAATACCGGGCCGAGCAGCTTGGGGTGGATTATGTGTTTGAGGATTGCCACGACAAGCTGCCTATTATGGAAAAACTCCTCACAGAAGCTGGACTTTCGGCAAATGAAGCGGCGTATATCGGGGATGATTTACCTGATTTGCCTGTAATAATATATGTTGGGTTTGGAGCGGCGGTTGCCAATGCGGTGGATGAGGTTAAAAAATACGCCGACTATGTAACCAGGCGTCCCGGCGGCAGCGGTGCGGTACGTGAGGTGATAGAATATATTCTCAGGGATAGTGGTAAATGGGAAGAGCTTTTGAAGAGGTATATTTAAATAGCGGATAAGAAAAATCAAATATAAAAATTATGGAAGAAGAACACAGAAGTCAGAACACAGAACACAGAATGTGGAATTAAGACAGTCTTACTTCAAACCATTCTGAGTTCTGAATACTGATTTATTGAACGGAGTTATTATGATTAAATCACGAAGATTTTATATATGGTTTCTGTCAGTTTTGGCGGTGTTTGCGGTATATCTGCTTTACGGCCAGTTGGGTCAGACGCCTGAGATTAAAATTAATACGGGTGCAGATTTTGACAGAAGCATCGCCGAAAGCAATTCTGTGCAGTTCGAGGGCGAAGTGGGCAAAGTGGGAGGGGTTGGCGTAGGTACGGTTCAGTTTGCCCGCTTTATGGATTATAACAAGGATAAATCGGTGAGCAGGGAATTTGGTTTTGAAAAGCTGCTTCACGAAGATGGGTCGTTATGGGAAATAGAGAAGCCGTACATGAATGTTTTTCGGCCAGATTTGAAGTGTTATTTTACAGCGGATAGGGGTAATGTTCATGTTGAGACTGGTGGTACGGCGAGCCGTCCAACGCCGAAGGATGCGAAACTTATCGGCAATGTGACTATCCATGTTTTGCCGGCAAATAAAAGCAATATGAGCGAAAGTTTCATCTATTTCGACGATGTTTCTTTTGCGAGTGAAAAATCGGAGTTTTCAACCGAGGGGCCAGTCAAATTTGTCAACAAAGATATATTGATGCTGGGCAAGGGGTTTGAACTTGTCTATAACGACCAGCAGGAGAGGGTCGAGTATCTTAGGATAAACGATTTGGATAGTTTGCGTCTGAAGAGCGGCTCGAGGGCATCTTTGTCGCCTGGGCAAAAAGGAACAGGCACCGATGCCGATAGCCGAATAAAAAAAGAATCAGCGGCGGGCGGTGCGGTGGAAGTGAATGCGGCTCCTGTAAAAAAGCGTGAAGGTCAGAACTACAAGGTTGTATTGAACAAAAACGTTTTGATTAAGACGCCTGAACAGATAATTTCGGCTGATGAGATTTTGCTTAACAACATTTTTTTATCAAAGGGTTCCGGCGGCGAAGGCAAGAAAGCTGTTGAAGGTGCGGCATCCGACCAGAACAATTTGCCGATAGTCAGTACGGATACGACAGAGCAAGGCGATGATGTTATCGCAAAAGAAAAAGAGCCGGACGAACTTTCGATGAAGTTTGATACTGTGGTGACATGCGAGAGGGGGATTTTATTTGCGCCGATGGATTTTCCGAGTGTTTACGGAAGTTCGGTTGGTTCTGATTCAAAGGCCGAGCCCGGCAGCAATAAAGACCGAACCGATATTAACGATATCAAGGGCCGTGCCAGATTCATTGCGAAAAAGATTGAATATGATGTACCCACGGGCAATACCATAGCAATCGGGCCTTCGGAGATTACATTTTATCCGAAGGATATGATGGGTGATAAAAATCAGCAGACATCTGTGCCGGTTACGATAACCGCCCAGGAAAAGGCGGAATTTTTGCGTGACTTGAATCAGATCAACTTCGAGGGGGACTGCCAATTTACGATGATTCGCCAGGATGGCGGCACGGAGCAGAAATACACGCTTTCAGCGCAGA
>JAPLMV010000317.1 GCA_026386835.1 Planctomycetota bacterium
AAATAGCATATATAAAACATTATATACATAAGCACCACCGCTCAGCGCACTCTGTAAATTATAAAGAAAACTGGAATTAGTAAGACTCGGAATTCTTGCCAACTGCGCAACTATTAACGGCAGGAACATCATAAAAGACGATGCGAAAATTATCGGCATAACCCCGCCATGATTGACACGCAGCGGCAAATAATGCCTTGAGCCGCCATACATCCTGCGACCACGCATCTGTTTTGCCTGCTGAATCGGTATCCTGCGCTGACCTTGAGTTATCAGGATGGCGCCGGCAACAACAAACACAAACGCCGCTACAAGAAATACCAGTTTTGCCGGCCCTATTGAACCGGCTTGAGCTGTAACTTTTAAATCGACATTCTGGAGAAGCATTTGTATGGCCCACGGCATTCTCGCTACAATGCCTGCCATGATTATCAGGCTGATGCCGTTGCCTATGCCGTATTCGTCTATCTGCTCGCCGAGCCACATCAAAAAGATTGTGCCGGCGGTCATTCCGAGGATACCCATTATCATGGCCTGTGTCTGCATACCGGCATACACATACCCACCAAGCATTTTCGTATACATCATTGCCTGAATAACACATATAGGCACAGTAAGGTAACGCGTATATTCCTGTATCTTCTTATGACCGGTCTGACCTTCCTGACGTAATTTTTTCAAAGCAGGAATAACCTCGCCAAGCAGCATCAGAATAATCGACGCCGTGATATAAGGCATAATGCCGAGGCCGAACAAACTGCTGTTGTCCAGGGTTCCGCCCGTGAATATCTGCATGTATTCGGCGGCCCGTCCAATGGGACTGTCTGTATCTCTCGAACCGGCAGCCGCTGCAATCTTGGACTGGTCAAAGCATGGAACGGCAATATGAAAACCAATCCTGTATATCATCAGCATCGCAATGGTAAAAATGATTTTATTGCGAAGTTCCGGAATTTTGAATATGTTAAATACTGTTCCAAGCATTTTTATAATTTCCGCAGCTTTTTACTTTTCAATACATTACAATCATATTCCACATTTATCGTCACATCACCCGTACTAAAACCTCCGGTTATACTACTTTTACCGTCCCACCGGAGGCAACAATTTTCTGCTCAGCTGTCTTACTGAACTTATTAGCGGTTATCTGGAGCTTTTTGGTCAACTCACCGTCGCCCAGTATCTTGATTTTACTTTTTGAATTGCCGACCAGGCCGGCCACGGATAATTGTTCCACCCCAACGGCAGAGCCGTCGTCAAATCTTTCCAACTGAGATACATTCACTATTTCATAGCGGATTGCAAACTTAAAATTACTAAAACCATGCTTGGGCAATCGCCTGTAAAAAGGCGTTTGCCCGCCTTCATAAAGCAATGTTATAGATGCGCCGCTCCTGCTAAGGCTGCCTTTATGGCCTTTTCCACAGGTCTTGCCGTGGCCAGACCCGATACCGCGGCCAACACGGTTGCGAATTTTATGTTTTCCCGCCACAGAAGTTATTTCATGACTCAACATCTGAATTACCACCACCTTTTTATCGTTTCTGTACCATTTCAACTTTTACGCCGCGAAGTGATTCTACCACTTCTTTGGTTCGTAATTTCAGCAACCCATCCAACGTAGCCTTTACAACATTTTTAGCTGACGTACTTCCGTAAATTTTTGTAAGCACATCCTGCACGCCGGCCATCTCGAGTACTGCACGAGAACTTGAACCGGCAATAACTCCCGTACCTGCACCAGCAGGAACTATCGTTATCTTTGTGGCTCTATATTTGCCGGTAACCTGATGCGGGACCGTTCTGCCGAGCAAGGATATTTTATGCAAATCTTTCTTTGCATCTTTTATGGCTTTCTCTACTGCTGCAGGAACTTCATTGGCCTTACTGTAACCAATACCAACAGTCCCTGTGCGGTCGCCTACAACAACCAACGCGGCAAAGCTAAATCGCCTTCCACCTTTGACTACCTTGGCACAACGGTAAATCTTCACCGTCGTATCCTGTAATTCTCTTTCTTCCTGACCCTGTAATTTAACAGTTTCTACTGCCAATTTTTTTCTCCAGACTTCTTACATTTTCCATTAAAAAACTAAACCAGCTTTTCTTGCCGCATCGGCAAGAACTTTTGTTCGGCCATGAAATTTATAGCGGTTTCTGTCGAAACAAACACACTTTATTCCAACACCAAGCGCCTGTTTTGCGATTGCTTCTCCGACCGCTTCAGCAGCTTTCTTGTTGCCGCCCTGTGGCAATTGCTCACGCAAGCCCTTTGCTCTGGTGCTCATCGAAACAAGCGTCGCACCGCCGACATCATCGATAATCTGAGCGTAAATATGTTTGTTCGAGCGAAATACAGAAAGTCTGGGTCTTTCCGGCGTCCCAAAAACCTTTTTTCGCACGTGACATTTACGCCTGTCCGCTGCCTTTTTTATACTATCAATCTTCATAAAAACCAAATCCAACTTATCATTTACTGTCTACTATTGCTATTTACCTATAAATTCAACTTCCAACAGTCAGCCTGTTATGCTGCACCTGAAGCAAATGCCTTACCGACTTTCCGTTTCACATGTTCGTCGGCATAGCGGATACCTTTTCCCTTATACGGTTCCGGCGGTCTTACTTTGCGAATCACCGCTGCAAACTCTCCTACCACGCATTTGTCCGTTCCGAAAATCGCAAACTTCGCAGGAACATCGTCGCCCCTTGTTGCAGGCACCTCAATATTCACCTTTGCGCCTTTCGGTATCGGCAACTCCACCGCATGACTGAAACCAATCTGCAGAACCAGTTTTCCGCTTTGTTCTTTCACATTAAAGCCGGTGCCGAATATTTCCATTTTCTTTTCAAAGCCCTTGGTAACACCGGTAATTATATTCGAAATCAAAGAACGCATCGTTCCATGCAGCTGTTTATACTCGGTATTCTCAGGATGTTCATTTTCCACCACTATAATCCCTGCGGCGGTATCAACCTTAAGTTTTATATACGGATGGCAGCTAAACTGCATACTGCCCACCGGGCCTGTAATTTTAATGTTCTGATCCTTCAGTTCAACTTTTACTCCTGAAGGTATCGCTATTGGTTTTCTTCCGATACGACTCATATTAGCTCACCGTACAAAGTATTTCGCCGCCGACATTGGCCTGACGGCAGTTCTTATCACTCATTACACCTTTACTTGTCGAAACAATCAAAATGCCCATCCCGCTCAAAACATGCGGCAGTTCCCCAGCCCCAGAATAAATCCTTCTTCCGGGCTTGCTTGTCCGCTTTATCTCATTGATGATGGGCTGGCCTTCAGGATTATACTTGAGAACTACTCTCAACATCCCCTGATTGCCGTCATCAATCCTGTCGAAATCCTCAATAAAACCTTCCTGCTTCAAAACACCAGCTATACCCTCGCAGATGCCGGATGCCTTGATTTCCACCTGCTTTGCATTTATTCGCAGGGCATTGCGAATCTTCGTCAGCATATCAGCTATTGGATCGCTCAAACTCATAAATTTACATCTCGTATCTCGTGGTTCACTTATTAACATTCCACACTGCATATCCTGTAACTCGCTCGAGATACCATATCACGAACCGCAAAATATGCATCTGTTTTACCAACTGGCCTTTTTTACTCCTGGTATCTTTCCTTCACTGGCTAATTTTCTAAAGCAAAGTCTGCAAATCTTAAACTTCCTATATACAGCTTTGGATCTTCCGCAAAGCTGACAACGCGTATACTGCCTGACGCGAAACTTTAGCTTACTTGCTGCTTTATTTACCAGTGCTTTAGTCGACATCAACAAACTCCAAAATTCTGCCTGTACCGGCTAATGCCGTTTTAGTCATTACCCTTTTCACTGCTCTTGAACGGCATACCGAAAAGAGCAAGCATCTTTCTTGCTTCTGCATCGGTTTTGGCCGTCGTTACAAAAATTATATCCATACCCTGCTGAAACTCTATCTTAGCAGGATCAATTTCCGGAAAAACACTCTGTTCACTCACACCCATTGCATAATTGCCTCGGCCGTCAAAACTATTCGGATTAAGACCCCTAAAGTCCCTCACTCGCGGTATTGCAAGACTGATGAGCCTGTCCATAAACTCATACATCCGAACTCCACGCATAGTAATCTTCAGACCGATACTATCACCCTCGCGAACCTTAAAGTTAGAAACGCTCTTTTTACATTTGCACACCAGCGGCATCTGACCTGTAATCATCGTAATGTCTTTCTTCGCAAGCTCAATGAATTTCTTGTCCTGCACCGCTTTGCCAACACCCATCGAAACAACGATTTTTTCCAGTTTCGGCACCGCCATAGGATTGGTGTAGCCAAACGCCTTGATTAGTTCCGGAACTACCTGTGATTTATATAAATCTTTCAAACGTGCCATGTTATATCTCGTTATTCCTGTCTTTTTACGCCTTATGCCTTAGCCCTTCGAACAACACCCAATTCAGTGCCGTCTTTGGCAACTCTTTTTTTGCTGCCATTCTCGTTTATCTCATAATGAACCTTAGTGCCCTTTGAAGTCTTCGGATTCACCGGCAGCACATTACTTATATGAATCGGCTTTTCAATACCGACCCGCCCGCCCTGCGGATTCTTGCGGGATGGCCGAACGTGCCTCTTTGCAATATTGTGTCCCTGTACCACAACCTTATTCTTGTTGGGTATTACACGGAGCACCTTGCCGACTGCGCCTTTATGGTCGCCGGCTATAATCTCTACCATATCACCTTTTTTTATATGCAAAGCCATTTTTAACTTTCCAACTTCCGTTTTTTAATCACGACCCAAAATCTGAATAATTGCTTTCTATTTAGACTACCTCGCTTGCCAGAGAAATAATTTTCATTTGATTCTTTTCACGCAGCTCGCGGGCAACTGCGCCGAATATTCTTGTCCCGATCGGGTTACCTTCGGCGTCAATGATCACCGCCGCATTTCTGTCAAATCTTACATAACTTCCGTCTGCCCGCTTTACCGGATGCTTCGTGCGAACTACAACACATTTATGAACCTTTTTGTCATCCAGTTGACATGTCGGCAGAGATTTCTTTATCGCTATGCACAATATATCCCCCACCGCCGCTGTAGCACGGGTAAACTTTCCCCTGGCTCCGCTACTACCCATAACCCTTATGCACAATGCCGACTTGGCACCTGAGTTATCAGCTATATCCAATATTGTTTCTTGTTGAATCACGTTCTTTATACCTCGTTGGTCTTTTTATACTGTTAAGCCGGGTCTATTTTGTTCCTGAACAACCTTTTGCAAAACCTTGACAAGACGCCAGCTTTTGGTCTTGCTGTAAGGCCTTGATTCTGCTATCTCGACAACATCACCTACAACGGCCTCGCTATGTTCGTCGTGAACACTAAGCGTCGTCCTGCGATTCATATATTTACCGTATTTGGGATGTTTTACCCTGAAGTCGATAGCAACTTTGATGCTCTTCTTTCCGCTGTTACTTATTACGGCGGCTGTTACTGTTTTCAATTTTCCATCCTGCATCATTCGATTTCCAATCGTTAATCAATATTCTCGGAGTATCCGGTTACTTGTTCTGGGTTTCGTGCATCACCGTCTTGAGTCTGGCAATATCTCGCTTGGCATTGGTTACAGACTTTGAATTTTCCAGCTTTTCCGTAACCGCCTGAGAGCGTAAATCAAACAAATGCTTCTTCATCTCGTCAAGTCTGTGCTCCCGCTCATCCGGGCTCATTTCACGAAAATGCTGCGCTTTCATTCCAAGCTTTCCTTCTATAATTAATGTCTTCGCTTTACAAACCTGCATTTAACAGGCATTTTATGGGCAACCCTGACAAGTGCCTGCTTTGCGACATCCTCTGTCACACCGCCGACTTCAAACATAACTGTGCCGGCTCTTACTCTGGCCACCCAAAACGCAGGCTCACCTTTGCCCTTACCCATACGTGTTTCCAGCGGCTTGGCACTTACCGGCTTATAGGGAAATATCCGAACATAAACTTTCCCTTCACGATGCAGGTAATGCGTTGCTGCAACGCGGCCGGCCTCGATATGTTTGCCGCTTATCCAACTGCCCTCAAGGGTCTGCAAACCATATTCGCCGAACGCTACATAATTCTTTCTCGAGGCATTACCCTTCATTACGCCGCGCTGGCTCTTACGGTACTTAACTCTTTTTGGCATCATCGCCATAATTAATCGACCTTTACAAAATCTTTATAATCAAAGAAGATTTTTTTGTATTAAAACTTAATCAACTTTCCTTTTTATCGCCGGATTCTGTTATATCGCCCTGAACAGGCGGTTGACCGGCATTAGCCTGCGGGGCTACCCTCGCAGCGCCGCCTTCTCTGCGTCTCGGTTTGCCTCCGCCACGCTGACCTGATTCCTCACGGCCTTCTGAAAAACGGCGGCGAGGCCTCTGTATCGGTTCAATTTCCTCTCCGAACTTGCCTTTATGAATCCACACCTTAATCCCGATTGCTCCGTATGTCGTCCTCGCTGTTGACTGTGCATAATCTACATTGGCATCAAGCGTATGCAGCGGAATGCTTCCCATCTTCTGGCTTTCACTGCGGGCTATTTCTGCTCCGCCCAGCCGGCCGCTGCACATAATCTTAACTCCCTTGGCGCCGCAGCCCATTGCCTCTTCGCAAAATTGCTTCATCGCACGCCTGAAAGAAGCTCGTTTGCATAACTGCTCTGCTAACGCCTCACCGACAAGTTTGGCGTTCAGGTCAGGATCCTTTATCTCGATAACATTGACGTTTACCTTTCGGCCTGTCAGTGTTTCAATCTCTTCACGAAGCTTGTCAACTTCCCCACCTCTCGGACCGATGATTATGCCAGGCCTTGCGCTGAAAAGAGTCACTTTTACTTCATTACGAGTCCGGACTACTTCAACTCTTGCTACCCCGCCTTTGGGCATCTGGCGGTTGTATTTCTTATCGATAAAGTCCCTGATTTTTTGGTCCTCGATAAGAAAAGTGCCATAATTCGCCTTTGAAGCAAACCATGTACTCTGCCACGGAAGTGTTATTCCGGTCCTAAATCCTATTGGTGATACTTTTTGACCCATAAACTACTGCCTCTTAATCATTCTGCCAGGCGATTATACCTCTGTCACTGTTACATGAATGTGACAGGCTTTTTTACGGATAGAATGTGCTCTGCCTCTATCCTTGGCTATCCATCGTTTTGTGCCGAGGCGAACTCCTGCATCATCAACACGAGCACAGCTTACATAAAGATTATCTACATCTGCCTTTTGCTCATCTGCATCGGCAACAGCGCTTTTCAGGACTTTGTCAACCACAGGCGCTGCACGTTTTCGCGTAAACTTCAGGATATCCATCGCATCCTGAACCCTTCGACCGACTATCAACTGGGTAACCAGCCTTGACTTGCTTGCTGAACCAGCCGAATACCGGCAGGATGATGTCCACTGTCCCAAATCATTTTCCTCAACACCCAGTGCCGCTGCCAGCCGGCGAATATCCTCTTTGCTCGGGGTCGGCTTGTAAAGACCCTTCCGCCAGTTTTTAACCGCAGATACTGCCTTCTTCTTGTTCAGACCGCCTCTTACAAGCTGCTCAGCCAATTGCTCGACATTCATTTGTTTCTTTTGGCAAACTTCTTTTAATTTATCAGTGCTTAACATAGTCCACTTTTCTTACTCTACCGCTATCTTCTTGCTTGAATGACCCCTGAATACACGCGTCAGCGAAAACTCACCAAGCTTATGTCCTACCATATCTTCTGTAATAACCGTTATGCACCATAAAGGTAACGCCAACGAACTCTGGGATTACCGTGCATCTTCTCGCCCAGGTCTTTATGGGATCATGAGAACCTGCTTCTTTTTGCTTATTGACCTTAATGAACAGCTTCTTGTCAACAAACGGTCCTTTTTTAAGAGATCTACTCATTAAATATCCTCAACTTTATTCAGTTACAATACCAGCTGTCCCTGTCTCGTGTTTCTGCGCCTGCGAATAATTCTTTTGCTGCTAACCTTCCGCGGATTTCTTGTTTTCCCGCCTTTAGCCAGTACACCGGTCGGAGAACACGGATGACGTCCGCCGTTCGCCCTGCCTTCGCCGCCGCCCATAGGATGAGCAACAGGGTTCTGTGCTTTGCCTCTTACATGCGGCTTGCGGCCCATATGTCTCATGCGACCCGCCTTGCCTATCTTAATGTTCTGAAAATCGGGATTGCTCAACTGACCGATAGTGGCACGGCATTCCTTGCGAACCATTCGCATTTCGCCGCTGGGCAAAAGAACGGTCACCCATGCCCCTTCTTTAGCCACAATCTTTGCTGCACTGCCGGCACCTCTGACTAATTTCCCGCCCTGACCCGCCGTCATTTCTATGTTGTGAATATCCATTCCAGGCGGAATCGACTCAAGCGGCATCGCATTACCTATTTTCGGCTCACATGATGCGCCGCTTTCAATAACCTCACCCACTTTTATACCAAGTGGGGCTAATATATATCTCTTTTCACCATCAGCATAATTCACCAGCGAAATAAAACAATTCCTGTTGGGGTCATATTCCACTGTCGCAACCCTCGCTGGAACGCCGTCCTTATCTCGCTTGAAATCGATGACACGGTAAATCCTTTTTCCCTCACCGCCCATAAATCGGCAGGTGATATAGCCCTGATGGTTTCTGCCGCCGCTCTTCTTTATTCGCCTGCACAGCGACTTCTCTGGCGTTGACACGGTCAATTCAGCAAAATCGTTCACAGAACTGTTTCTTCGTGCCGGACTTGTCGGTTTATAATATCGAATACCCATAATTACTGCCTTTGCAACTCACTCTTAGAACAAATCTATATGATATTCCGGCTCCAGGTACACAACCGCCTTCTTCCAACTCGATGTCAGACCATAAGTTCTGCCTTTACGGCGGTATTTACCCTTGCGGTTGGCGGTCCTGACCTTGCTGACCTTTACGCTGTATATCTTTTCCACAGCGCTTTTTATTTCGATTTTATTGGCCTTTTTATTGACCTCGAAAGAATACGCACTCTTCTTTGTCGCAAAGTGAGTACCTTGTTCTGTCACCAACGGCCGAATTATTACGTTATAGTTATCCACATCAACACCCGCTAATTTTCACTTGACTTATCTCTATTCAAAAGAACCAGAAACGCATCTTTTGTGAACAGCACCTTCTGATGATTGCATACATCGCCGGCATTAAGCTCGGAGACCGGCATAATCGCCACTCTCGGAATATTCCTGGCCGACTTATAAAGATTCTCGTCCAGGGAATTAGTCATCACAAGGCAGCTTCGCTCAATCTTCAAATTGCCGAGAATATTGGCAAAATCCTTTGTCTTCGGTTTTTCAAACTTCAGTTCATCAACTACTATAAGATTATTGGTTAAAATCTTTGCCAGAATTGCCGAATCCGCAGCCAATCTTCTCTGCTTTTTAGGCATAGCCCGGCCAAAATCCCTCGCTATCTTGCCAAAGGTAACGCCGCCGCCGACACGCTTGCCGGTTCGCAAATTCCCGACGCGGGCGTTGCCCGTACCTTTTTGTTTGTAAAGTTTTCTCGTTGAACCCGCTACCATACCCCTGCTCTTGGTTGTGGCTGTTCCGACACGCTTGTTGGCATGATACATAACTATAGCCTGCTTAAGCAATGCATACCTGACCCATCTCCCAAACGTTGCCTTGTCAACTTTCAGGCTGTCAACTTCTTTGCCGTCTTTGTCATAAACAGGCACATTAATCATTGTCAAACTTCCCATTCCTCAATATCTTAAGACTTACTTCTTTGCACTTTGAATTATTACGTAGCCGCCGTCAGGACCAGGAACCGAACCCTTTATTACCAACAGATTCTTCTCCTGATCTACTGATATAAGACTGTGATTTTTCACCGTAATCCGCACATGACCCATATGGCCGCCCATTTTCTTGCCTTTTTTAATGTTTCCGCCGTGACCGCGGTCGGTGCCATGACTTGCGATTGAGCCGGGAGACCTATGTTTTCGCTCGGTACCGTGCGAACCAGGCATACCGCCGAAATGATGACGCTTCATTACTCCCTGAAAACCTTTGCCCTTGCTCGTGCCGATAACATCCACAATCTTACTTTCCGCAAAAACCGAAACCGTTATGGAATCGCCGAGTTTATATTGTGGTTCGGTGTCATTCGGCAATCGCATTTCTTTTACAAATCTTTTCGGTACGGAATTGGCTTTCTTGGCATGTTCTATCTGGGGCTTTTTTCTTCGCGATGGTTTTACATCATCATAACCGAGTTGGACGGCGTTATATCCATCCGTCTTAACCGTCTTGACCTGTATAACGGCACAAGGACCGGCATGGATGACCGTAGCAGGCAATAATCTGCCCGCTTCATCATATATCTGCGTGATTCCGATTTTTTTCCCAAGTAACATTACCATAGTTTTATATCTCGCTTGACGCCTGACCGGATATACTCAATTATGCCCTGATTTTCACAAAAACTCCTGCAGGCACCACCAAACGGTTCAATACTTCGACTGTCCTTGCATTGGCATCATAAATATCTATCAACCGCTTGTGTGTCCGCAACTCAAACTGCTCTCGAGACTTCTTGTCAACATGCGGACTTCGCAATACGGTATATCTTTCAATACATGTAGGTAACGGTATAGGACCACTGACCCTCGCATTAGTCCGGCGGGCGTGCTCTACTATCTCCTTGGCAGATGCATCAAGAGCCCTGTGATCGTAGGCTTCCATTCTGATTCTTATTCTTTCCGTTTCAGTCGCCATAACTGATTTATACATTTTCAAAAAGGCTTTACCTTATTCCGACTTCAAACCCAAAACTTTCGAAAACCCAAGAGTATATCAACCTTTGTGCCAAACGCAAAATAAAAAACTTCTTACCAGCGTATAATTTCTTTGTACGCTGTACGATAACTACAGATTTTGACAGGAAAGGCCGTTCTATTTGCTGCTTCTTAGCAGGCCTACTAAAAATAACTCAACTAATAAATTCGCCTTCCTTAAAGGTTTCGGAGCTGAATCGCTTTACGACTCATTCCCAGGCACTGAACAAATATTTCCAGTTACAAACCATCCCTGACTACCAACCTACAGATATGGCACAGCCCAACTGGTTTAACGCAAAGTCATCCATGACAATGCTCGCTACGGCTGAGAATTCAGTAATCTATCACGGAAAACAACGACTGTCAACAAAATGTTGAGAAATTTTTAAAAAATTAAAAAAATATTACTACTCAAGGATTTTCCTGGCAATATGCTCAGGCACCTTTTCGTAATTCATAGGTTCCATGGTAAAAGTACCCCTCCCTGCGGTAGCACTCCTGATTTCGCTCGAATACCCAAACATCTCCACCAAAGGCACATTGGCATCAATTATTCGTAGAGGCCCATGAGCCCTCGCATCCGTAATCAAACCCCTTTTTCCAAGCAAATTACCCTGTACAACACCAAAATATGACTCCGGCACCTCCACTTGAACCCTCATAATCGGCTCAAGCAATACAGGCTTGGCATTTTTCAGCCCTTCCGATATCGCTATCGAAGCCGCCTGTTCAAACGCAAGGTCAGATGAATCCACAGGATGAAATGAACCATCAAGAAGCGTAACTTTAGCTCCCACAACAGGATAGCCCGCCAGTACCCCGTTGCCCAGGGAATCCCTCACGCCCCTCTCAACTGAAGAAATATACTGTCTGGGAACAGTCCCACCGATAGTTTTATCCTCAAATTCCACTTCTTTGCTCAAATGCCCATCCTCTGTCATAAGAGGCTCTATTTTCAAAATGACATGACCATATTGACCATGTCCACCGGTTTGTCGTACAAATTTACCCTCCGCCTCAGTTGATTTTGTAATAGCCTCCTTATAAGCAACCTTAGGAGTTCCAATTCTGACATTAACACCTCTTTCCTTTATCAGTTTGTGCTGGAGTATTTCCAAATGAAGTTCGCCCATTCCGCTGATGATAGTCTGGCCTGTCTCAGGATCGTATTTGCACCCGAATGTCGGATCTTCTCGTTTCAAAACAGCCAGCGCCTCTGATAATTTCGCCTTGTCCGCAGATGTTTCAGGTTCTATAGACATACTGATAACCGTTTCAGGAAATTTGATACTCGCCAGACAAACAGGATGCTTTGTGTCCGTAATTGTGTCACCGGTATAAGCATCTTTTAGCCCGATTACCGCAACAATATCGCCAGCCCTTGCCGAGTCCACAATTTCTCGCTCATTGGCGTGCATTTCAAATATCCTCGTAATATTCTCTTTCCTGTCTCGCGTCGAATTCAAAACTCTGGTGCTTGACTTCAATGTCCCCTGATAAATCCTTATAAAGTTCAAATCCCCGTGCGAATCACCTGTAATCTTAAACACAAGAGCGGCAAAAGATGCTTTGGGATCACACTTAACGACTATCTTTTTACTTTCGTCACCGGGCTTATGA
>JAPLMV010000233.1 GCA_026386835.1 Planctomycetota bacterium
ATTATACTCAGCAATAGATTTATAATCGCAGTTTGCATCCACCGCCTTTTCAAATAGTGTACCATCGGCCTTTATCCCTGCCCTTGCCAGATTCTCCGCCAAAAGGAATCCGAAAAACACTGCCGGCCTTTGAATTGCAACATCAAAAGGTCCCTCCTGCTTGTGACAGGTCCCCTTTATGACTATTTTATTCGGCTCCTGATTTCGATATGCCCCCACAGCACTATTTTTACCATCCGATGCAGGAGTAACATTATTGATAATTGTCAAATAGTCTGATTTCGGCTCAACGGCAATATTTATTTTGCCGCCTGCGTTTTCAACCGTAATTACTATACAGTTGTCATTGTAATTCAATCCGCTTACTTCGCATGCATACCACTGGTTTAATTGTCCCTTAGGCCAGTTCGGATGCGTCGGCTCATTCGCAAAAACGGCGGTATCAATCTCGATGTCTTTTATCCTGCTCACGCCGTTTTGCTTCAGTTTTGCCGCAATATCGTCGAACAGCCAGCCGACCTGCCTGCCGTGCTTCTCATCAGTCGCCTTATCGCAGAGCAACGGGTCCCCGCTTCCTATCACTACCAGCGTATCGCAGCATAAGCCGACCCTTGTTTTATACTCATAATTTGCCCCGAGGTATTTTAATGCCGCCGCCGTCGTGATTATCTTCATATTCGAGGCAGGCAGTATCGCATTGCCGGCATTGTGGCCATACACGACCTGGACGGAATCCGCCTTGATAATCTGAACTGAAAACTGGACCTTCTTCAGTTCAGGATGATTGATTATGCTGTCAACCTTGCCCGCCAGGTCTGCCCCTGCAACGCCTGCAAAACTAATACAAAATACTACTGCTGCAAATACCTTTTTGTTTCTCATAGTCCACCTAATCCTTTAAGCTCCAGTACTTTTAACTGCCAATCGCACAATTGCGCTTGAATAATCGTTATCGGTCTGCATAATAAAGAAAAATTAATACTATTGCAAGGTGCTGATTATGAAAATCGCTTATTTCGACTGTTTTGCCGGTGCCGGCGGTGATATGATTGCCGCTGCGATGCTCGATGCAGGCCTGGACTTTGAATTTTTGAAAAAACAGCTTGCAACGCTCGGCATAAAAAATTTCGACATAAAATTAACCCAGACTAAACGTGCCGGCCTGCGTGCCGTCAGCTTCACACCTGCCTTTAAGGAAGATAAGCATCACCGCAACCTGAAAGATATAACCGAAATCATCAGCAACAGCAAAATCCATAATAAGGCCAAAGAAACCGCAATAGCGATATTTAATAAACTCGCCGCAGCCGAGGCGTTAGTGCATAATAAAGACCTGCAGGATATTCACTTCCACGAAGTCGGTGCACTCGACTCAATCGTTGACATAGTCTCTGCCTCTATCGGCTTAGTCGCACTCGAAATTGAAAAGGTATACTGCTCGACACTTAGTCTTGGCGGTGGAACTATCAAATGTGCACATGGAATTTTGCCCGTCCCCGGCCCAGCGACCGCTGAACTGTTAAAAGGTGTCCCAACCGTTGGCGGCCCGATAGATAAGGAATTATTGACCCCAACTGCAGCGGCTATTCTGACTACGATAGTCAATCAGTTTGGTGTGCTTCCGGAAATGAAAATTGAAAAAATCGGCTATGGTGCCGGCTCGCTCGAATCCGAAAAGTTTCCAAATGTCCTTCGGCTCATTATCGGCCAATCCATTTGCGAAAATGCCGCGAACACCGACTCGGTATGCCTCCTCGAAGCCAACAGCGACGATGTAACAGGTGAAATTGTCGGCTTTGTAACGGAAAAACTCTTTGAATCAAATGCATTGGATGTTTTTACTACCCCGATTTATATGAAGCATAACCGCCCTGCCGTTAAAATTTCGGTTATCTGCACAATTGAAGATGTTTCGCAAATTGAGGAAATCCTTTTTACAGAAGGACTTACTTTCGGCATAAGAAAACAGATTTTACATCGCAGCAAACTCGAAAGGGATTTTGCTAAAGTTGCAACCGAATTTGGTGCAATAAAAATTAAGACCGGCTCACTTAACGGCAGAATAGTTACTGCCAAGCCGGAATTTTCAGATTGCGCAGCCGCCGCCAAAAAACATAAAGTTGCCGTAAAAACCGTCATCCAGACAGCGATAGCAGAGTACAAAAAAACAGAAAATAGTTCGTAGTTCATAGTTCGTAGAAAGACGCAAGACAGAAGAGGCACAAGAGCATAAGTACGTAAGGGAGAAGTAAAAGCAAAAGGGCGGGGTGGCCCGCCCTTGCAGGTTAATCATGAATCATGGGCAAGATGCCCATGCTACATTTTACTGGCTGGATTTTATGGCGTCAATGAACTGCTGCCACTCTTG
>JAPLMV010000229.1 GCA_026386835.1 Planctomycetota bacterium
TATCAAGCCGTTTACAAATATGCTTCTTCGTATCATTGTTAAATTTTTGGATAGTTGCCTATGTATTCGGTTTTCGGCAGATTACCTGTCAGCGGCATCGCATATTCGACAAATGCCGGCGTTATACCGTTGCCCTGGTCATTGATATATTCATCAGGCATGGATTTTGTTCTTTCTGCCACGCTGCTCAACTCTGTGCAAAACAGAGCGACTTTATAGTCCGCTCCGTTTGCAAGCCGTTTCATTGCCACCGACCCGCTCATTTTGGACATCGCATATTTAACTGCCTGCTGCCCGCACCGCCTTGCTTCTTTGGCATCGACCGGCGATTGCAGACCCGCAAAACTTCTTTGCAGATAGCCGAATGTGTCTGCCCTGACCCGCTTAATTTTCAGTTTTTCTTTAATCTGACCAGCCAAAAAGTCCGCCAATGCTCCCGTCCCTGAAAGCTGAACATTTCCGTGTGAGTCACGTTCATTTTGTTTGACTACTTTTTCCGTCCATGTAACATGGTCTACATCGCACATCCCCTCGCTGACCGCCACAACGCACCGCCCGAGTTTCTTATATACGCCTTCCACATCGCCGAGAAATTTCTCCATTGATACGCCTCTTTCAGGCATATATATCAGATGCGGCCCGTCGTCGTCCCGCTGCCTGCCAAGAGCTGCAGCCGCCGTCAGAAATCCCGCGTGCCTGCCCATAATCACATCAATCTTTATGCCCGGCAAAGCCCTGTTATCCAAATCGTCGCCGATTAAGGCACATGCCACAAATTTGGCTGCAGTTCCGAATCCAGGGCAATGGTCTGTCACTAACAAATCGTTGTCAACCGTCTTTGGCACATGAAACGCCCGCAGTTCATAACCGGCCTTTGCGGCCATCGTGTTGATAATATGAGCGGTATTTGCCGAATCGTTGCCGCCGATATAGAAAAAGTATTTGATGTTGCGTTTCTCGAAAACATCGAGAATCCTGCCGCAATATTCCGCATCCGGCTTGTCTCTGCTCGACCCAAGCGCCGAAGACGGCGAACCAGCCATCCGTTCCAGCGTTTCGCTCGACAGCTTTTTCAAATCGATGAAGTTTTCCTTCACCATACCCGATACGGCATGCACCGCACCGTAGAGATTCTCAATTTCCGGATGTTTCTTTGCTTCTTCGATAACACCTGCCAGCGACGCATTTATTACGCCCGTAGGCCCGCCGGATTGCCCGACTACTGCATTTGCTTTTGGTGCTTTTGACATTTCACTACTACTCCATTAAAAAAACCGTAACCAGCTTGAATTTACGAAAAAAACATTATACAAATATAATTCAAACACACAAGAACAAATCCCGCTGCTGTTTTCCACAATTAAACGCAAACCGCACAGCCGGGCTTGAGGAAATAAAGCCATTTCCCTGTAACCTTTCGTTTGAGTATCTTCTCGGCGGCCTTGCCGTAAAAATCTAATTGCTGACGATAAAATTCTGCTCTTTGAGCCGTCTGTCCTGCTGTTACATTATCTGTCTTGAAGTCTATCACCAACAAGCCATCCTGCGTTTGTACTAATAAATCGATTATACCCTGAACGACGATAATTTCGTCAATTTCCGAGATACGAGCGACGAGCGACGAGTCACGATTAACCGCCGGAACTGCAAAAGAGAACGGCCACTCGCGCCATACCGCCGACCCGGCTTTTATAACCTTTTGCCCTAATTGACTTTCAAAAAATTTCACTATCGATTCATCGTTGATTTTTTCAGCGACCGCCTTCTGGATAGCGCCCTCGCTTAAAAGTTTTTGTTTTACCTGTTCGATAGTTTCCGCTGTTATATTCCCCGATAAATCCAGTTTGCCGATTATAAGGTGTGTCGCAGTACCGATTAACCGGCCGTCAATCGACTCACCCGAATCGATGGATACTACCGCCTTTGGCTTTCGATTCAGTGCCTTTGTATAATCAATCCTTACATATTCGTCATCGCGGTGTGTTAATTGCGACACCGAAGTCTTTGCAGGCAGAGTCGCTATATCCTCGAACCTGTACCGCCAATCTAAGGACTTTTTAATCTTCGCAAGCACCTCCCCATGTTTTTCATTTGAACTTTTCGCTGCTGTTTTCAGGTGACGTTTACTCTCCTTCAAATTCTTTATATAGCCCGACAGTCCTTTAAGCTCATCCTGACCATATAGCTTTACATTGAACAATTTTTCATCGCGGCACCTTTGGGCAAATCCGGTTTCAAATGCCTCGTGCAGGTTCTTCTGGTCGGATAACGCATACAAAATCCAATCTAAAGGTTTATTGCATGCCCTAAGCTGCCAGTGGGGTATTGTGTCCCCGAGCAGGAAACCTTTTGAAATAATCTTTTTGCAGTTCTTGTTTTTTTCGCAGCCAGCCAATATAAGTCTTTCTCTTGCCCTTGTCGTCGCAACATAAAGTATCCGCATTTCCTCAGCCGTCATCGTCGCCATCTTCTCTTCCGCTATTACCTGGTGGGTAAGTGTGCTTAACCTGCTCTTTGACTGGCGGTCGATTATTTGCAGCCCTAACGTGTATTTCATATCAGCTATACAATCGTTGCTGAAGTCTCTTTTGTTGAATTGGCCGTTCAGTTCCGCCAGGAAAACGACAGGAAACTCAAGCCCTTTACTTTTATGAACGCTCGTAATCCGCACCGCATTTTCCACCTCTCCTTCCGGCGGTGCCTGACCCCAGTCCTGGCCCGCTTCCTGAATCTTTTCTATGAATTCGACAAATCTCGTAAGCGATGCTATCCCGCCGCTGCTGGCGAAACCCTCGAACTGTATCGCCCGTTCATGCAGTTTTAACAGGTTTGCCCTGCGTCCCTGCCCACTCGGCAACGCCGACACAAACGACAGATACCCCGTTTGGCGGTATATCTGCCAAATCAAATCCGCCAGTTTCCCTCGCCTGGCAATCGTCCGCCATTGCTCAAGCTTTGCTGACACTGCTTTGAGTTCACCTGCCAAGTCCCTGTCCCTGCCGTTAATTGAATAATCCTGCACGCAGTCGTAAAAGTTCTTCAGATTTTCATTTGCCCTGCCGTACAGTTTTATCTCTGCCAGGGCGCTATCGCTTATCTTGAAAAATGGACTGCGAAGTATCGCTGCCAGTTCGATATCTCGCTGCGGATTATCCAGCACTTTTAGCAGACTTAGTAAATCTGCGATTTCGGTCTTTTGGAAATATTCCCCCGTACTCTCACTATTCACCGGCACCCCTGCCAGCCGAAGCACATCGACATATTCATTGACTCGTTTGGCTGGCGAACGCATCAGTATCACAATGTCACGGTATTCCACATCCCTTTTCCCGCCAAGCTGCTTATCGAATATCTCGAATTCCGCCTTGCCCGTTTCCTCGCCCACCATTTGCTTTATCCGCTGCGCTATCATCGCCGCCTGATGCTGACGGGCTGAATAAATCTCCTGTTCTTCCTGCTCACTTTTTGAATCCGATTCATCCTGGTTTTCAGAACCGCTGTCTTTGCTTTCTTTATCGAGCAGGTGCAGCTCAACAATCGGCTCAATTTTACTTGCTTCCTTTTCAGGCCTTAGCTTTGCCGACTCATCGTAGTCGATATCAGCAACACAAGCCTTCATTATCCTCCCAAAAATCTTATTAACAAAATCAAGAATGCCCTTGCTCGACCGAAAATTGGTATTAAGGTCAACCCTCAACCCCTCATCTGCACTTTTCGGCTCTGCCGACGCATCCTCGAGATGTTTAAGGAAAATCTTAGGCTCTGCCCCTCGAAACGCATAAATACTCTGCTTAATGTCCCCCACGACAAATATATTGCCCTTGCTGCCAACCATTTCGAGTATCGCCTTATGAACAGGATTTATATCCTGATACTCGTCAACAAATACATACTTGTATCTGTTCCGAAGTATCATCGCCGTTTCCGAAGGCATCAACACATCCTGCGATGAATCTTCCTTACTCAAAAGCTTCATCGCATAATGCTCGAGGTCTGCAAAATCTAAGCAATTAATCGATAACTTCGCCTCGCTGTAAAATTCGCCGAATTTTCTGACGAGTTCAACCATCGTCTTTGTTTGCAGACTCGCAGACCCGCTGACCTGATTTAAATACTCAGGATTTACAATCGCAAGCCCCGAAAGCTTCACAATATCGTCGACTGCATCCTTGGCAGTGTCGTGTATAAGTTTAGCGAAAATTTTATCAGGTATTTTAGGGGTGGACGTCTTTGGCGTCTCAAAATCTCTGATTTTCCCTGCGCATTTTTCAAAGTCGCCTTTATTCAAATTTTCAAGGATGTCCCTGACGGATTTAATATGACTGTCTTCCACCGACCACTTCTGTTCGCCGCTTATATTATCGTAAAGCCTTTGAGCACTTTCGAGCTTATCGATAATGTGCTGCAATTTTCCCGCAATAATCTCTTTTTGTCTTTCGCCCGCCTCACTTGCAAATGGCTCAATCGTTTCGGCAATCATTTTTGCACGCTCGTACCATTTTTCACGCGAAATAACTTCGTCCAGAAACTCACTCAGCCCGATTATCTTTGAAAGAAACCCGTCGTTTGTACGCAAATCCCGCCTTGTGAAGAGCTGTTACAGACCTTCGGTTAAATTGCTCTGGTCCCATGCCCAGCCGATTGTTTTTTCGAGCACCTCGGCCTTGAGCATTTGCTGCTCATCCTCGTCGATTACCCGAAATGTCGGGTCAAGACCCAGCTTATAAAAATACTCGGTAATAAGCCGTTTGCAGAATGAATGTATCGTGCTTATGTCTGCCCCTGCAAGCTGCAAAAGCTGACCGAGCAGGTAACTATCCTTTGTCTCCAGATACGCTTCCTTTAACTGCCTGCCGATTCGCGACCGCATCTGCTCCGCAGCTGCATCGGTAAATGTAAGAACCAGCACATTTCCGACATTGACGCCTGTATTTTTCTCGGCAACGATACCAACGCACCTGCCCGACAGCACCATTGTCTTGCCTGTCCCAGCCGATGCTGTAACAAGAACATCTCTGCCCCTTGCGACAATCGCATCCTCCTGCTGTCTTGTCCATTTTGTTTTTTCTCTATCCATTATCCCCCTCCGGCTTTATTTCCACGACAGCTCCTTTCCCGCCGCCCATCAATGGATTGTAGTCGTTTATCTGCCAGTCAAATCTGCACACCGATTGATATTTGCACACGCTGCATGCTGTCTCATCACCAAGCTTGTATGGAGTAATTTCAATCTTCCCCGAGGCGATTTGCCCGCCTATGCGGATTATATTTTCCTCCCCAAGCCGCAAAACCTTCTCAAAATCTTTCGGCTTCAATGCTCCGCTTGTGCCGTAATGACCGTATGCCCCATTCTTTTCGCTGCTAAACAAATTATAGTATTTACTCCATCCGCTCGCATTACTGTCTATCCCGTCGAAATACTCCCCGTTAAATATCCCTTTGGCTTTATGACTAAAACTATCCTTTCTTGCATCAAGTTCATCAGGTGATGCCTTTTCCATACCACCATCGACAGGCATATAAAACGCACCTGCTGTATCGCCGTATTTTTTTGAACTGCGAACAGCCAGCAGATAAATCACAAGCTGCATATCCAGCCCGTGCCGGAACTTCGACCAGTTAAAAAATTTCCCTTTGGACTTATAATCAAAAACAAGTGCTGCCTGTTTCCCGTTTACCCTTGCAACATCGATTCGGTCAATCTTGCCGCTTAAGGATAATATCCTGCCATTTTCGATTGCCAGTTTATAATCACCGATTCCCTCGCCTGCCTTGCCGAACCACACCTCTGACTCACCGGGCCGAAATTGCCCCGTCCGTACCATTTGCGAAATCGCTAAAACGCAATCCTCAAGAACCTCGCCGGCACACTTTATAATAAATGAATTATGTGCACTGTGACGCTTAAAGTTGGATATAAACGTACTTTCACTGATGACCTTAGTTATTTGCTCCCACAGGATAGTTAGCAGTTCTTCATCGCGAATTGCTGCGAAATCTTTTTTTGTATTATTAAGCTCTCTTAAAACACAATCGAGAACACTATGATAAAAAATCCCAAGGTCAAGCGGTTCGAGCTTGAATTCCTTTCGTTCCTTCAATTCCAGTATATATTCCGCAAAGTACCTGTATGGACACGCCGCAAATATTCCCAGTCTTGTCGTCGAGCTTTTTATCTGCCTGCCGAAAAGTTTCCCTGTTATTCCATCATCCAGCTTCGCTATATTTTTGTAATCAACAGCCGCCCGAACAACCCCGCCCACCTCGGCAAGCTGTCCATCCGAACACATATCGCTCACTAACCCCTCTAACTGCCCATTCTCATGCCCGTTCCCTGCTGAATCCCTGCCCAACCGCCTGCACAACAAATCCGCAAGTTCCATTCTGCTGTTTATTTTTTCAATATCGATTTGCTCGCCTGCGATTGACTCTTCCTTAAAATCTTCAAATAATCCTTCGAGACTGGCTATGAACTGCGAACGCATCTGCTCGCGACCGCTCTCATCCGCCGATGGGTATGTAACATACAAAAACTGCGATGGCCTTGTAAATGCGATATAAGCCAGGTACTGGCGCTGCGACAGCGTTTGTTCCATTGTCGCCGCCAGAGGAAATTCCGCCGACTCCGCCGCAATTCGGTCGTCGTCGCTCAATATGCCCCTGTAACTTATCGGCACTGGAAATTGCTTTTGCGTCGCCCCTGTCACAAAAACGGCCTTCAAATCCGGATGCCTGCTTCGCTCGATTGACCCCACAAGCACCTGGTCCAGCCCAGGCGGTATAAATGCCAGCGTCATCTGCGAAAACGCAGAATTGATTATCGCAACATAATCCTCGCATCTCATCTGCTGGTCGCTGAACACCTCCACAAGTTCATCGAATATACTTACAAACCTGTCGTAAAACTGTCGATGCTCCTCGACCGCCGCATAATCCTTTATCTCTATCGCCTGCTCGATCCAGTTTCCGATTTTCTCAACTACCTCTAAACCATCAAGAAAATCAAAAACAATCTTCGTAAATTCCGAGCTGGTTAACATCGGCGATGGATTTTCTTTCGGGCAGAGTTTGTCCCTCAGTTCCAGTAAAGGCCTTGCCGCCCGTAATCTTATTTCGTTGACAACAACCTCGTTAAACTTCGGCTCTTTTTCATCATCAAACTGCCAGTCTTTGCCGTCCTGCCAGTCTCCGCCCGCAATTCCAAATGCCGTACAGTAATTTTCCAGCAAATCAATATCACCACGTTCCATCGGCACAAGGTCGCTCTTAAGGTACGAAAAGATATCGCTGTTCGAAAATCTCCCGATAACCGCCTGCAATGCCGAGCAGACAAGTTGAACAACCGGATGCTGGTTCAGCGGCTTCCGCTTGTCGATAAAAAACGGTATCCCGTAATCTTCAAAATATGCCGCTATATAATGCTGATACCGCTCGATGTCCGACGCGATAACCGCTATGTCACGGTATCGCAGTTGGTTTTCCTTTACCAGCCGCTTTATTTTCCTTGCGACAAACTGCACCTCCATCCGCTCATTCGGTGCCGATATAACATGAACATTGTCCCCTGCCTTTTGTTTCGGCGCATCAAGTGTAAATAAGCTTCGTTCAACATGTGCTATCGGTTCGCAATCTGAAAATCTAACCGCCTTTTCAAGGATTACCGGTTCTGTCAGCCGAAGGTTACATTTTTTTATTATCTCTAAAAGTTCTGCGTATGTCCTTTCCGTAGGATTAAATAAACTCACAGGGTCAATCACACCTGTGTCCGAATTTGCCAAATCGATTTTTGACCCGTCAAGACAAAGTGCGATTTGCGTATCCGAGGCCGTCCTCATCAGTTCAGCCAGCATCGCAAGTTCGTTCGTCGTAAAACCAGCAAACCCATCAACCCACAATTTTGCACCTTTGATAAACCCCGCCTCACCAGCCGCCTTCCTTGCCTGACTAAGCTGAACATCCGGGTCGATGAACCTGCCCTCGATGAACCTTAAATATTCCTTGAAAACAAGCCCTATATCCCCGAACTTGAGCGCCGTCAGATTATTTTTATTCTTTTTCAGTTTATCTAAAAGCCCCTCAATATCTTCATGCGTTTTCCCGTACTGGCCAAGCTCCGCAACGGTTTGTGCCATTTGACTGCTCAGGCCGACCAGATTCGCCGATGCCGCAAACGCCTTGAGCTTATCCCTGTTATCCCGCAAAATCCGGTGGATTATCATTTGCTGACCGCTGTGCGATAGTGTCGGCGTCGCCGTATTTTTCCCAAGCAGCATAAATTGCAGCCGATTAAACGACAGCACATTCAGTCTGCTGTAACCGGCTATCCTTCTATCGCTTAGAATTGCCCGCTCGGCCTGATAGGTCGCCTGCTCAGGTACAAGAAATATCAATGGCTGCTCGTCCCTTAGGGACAGCGCCTCCGCAATCGCCTTTATACAAAGCGTTGTTTTGCCCGTCCCGCTTCTGCCTAAGATAAACCGTACCGTCTTCATAAGAAAATAAAAATTCCAATTCTGAGTTCTGGCTACTGAATTCTGAATACTGATTTATTTTAGTCTTAACACCGCAATTTTTATATTTAATTTTTTATTTTTGATTTTTACCAGCCGACCTGATAATTTACCTGTGATGGCTATGAAAGTGCTTGGTATTTCTGCAAGTCCTCGATTAAAAGGCAATAGTGACCTGCTTTTGCGTCAGGCCCTTGCCGGCGCAGAATCCGCAGGCGCAAAAATTGAATATGTCCGCCTGGCCGAACTGAAAATATCACCCTGCATCGAGTGTAACGCCTGCTATAAAACAGGCAGATGTGTAATTGAAGATGACTACCAGATGTTAATACAGAAGGTTATTGATGCCGACCGCCTGATTTTCGCGACACCTATATTCTTTATGGCCGTCTCAGCTCAGGCAAAACTGTTTATCGACCGTTGCCAGTGTCTTTGGGCGAATAAATACGTCCTCAAAAAACCCCCTATCACCAATGACCGCCCCCTTGGGGGCAGGCGTGCAATGGTCATCGCCGTAGGAGGGTCAAAAAGCAAAAAGATGTTCGACAGCATCCGCCTCACAATGAAATACTTTCTCGATTGTCTCGATATGCACTACCAAGCCAACCTTTTCGTCAACAAAATCGACACAAAAGGTGTCATCGAGGCACATCTCTCCGCAGCTAATGAGGCATACCGTCTCGGCCGCGACTTAGCTCTCCCTGCAACACCTCTATCGGAAAAACCTTTCGATGTCGAGCTCATTTAAGCGCCCGCATCACTAAACCTCACCTCAGAGGCCATACGGGATATATCGCGGATATATCAGTGTAAAGTTGCCGTTCGATATGCCGACCCACATTGCAAAAACCAGCAACATCAATATGGCCGCCATACCCGCTATCACCCAGAAACGCTCATCGTGAATCAGGTGCTCAATCCGCAAAATTGCATTACGCCCGCCTGCTATATGCACAAGCCAGTTTTTTATATACATAGAATACATCTGTGCCCCCTTTCATCATTTCATCATTGTCTCTATAATAGTATACGATTCGTATTGTCAAAAGGTGCACGCCGATGAGAAAATTTAAAAATTAAAAGTGAAAAGTGCAAAATTGTTGTCCTTGGGACTCCGCCGTAAGGCATCCTCCGTAAGGAGTCCTTAGGACTGCGGACTTACGGAGAAATAAGACAACCTTAACTCAATCATTCTGTGTTCTTCTTCCCATTTTTATGATGCTTCGCCGCTTTTTTGCTTCCAATCGCCGTTCTTTAGCCCCATAAGGTACTATTGTCTTTTTCCGCACTGCCCGGCTCTTAACCGCATCCATCAGCAATTCGACAAGTTTATCAATCGCCGCCTGACGATTAGCCCCCTGAGTCCGCTCCTTTTGCGAAACTATCCGTATCACCCCATTTTTATCTGCCCGGCCGCCAATCCTGCTGAATATCTGCTGTTTTTGAACATCGGAAAAACTGCCGCAGTTTGCCGCATCAAAAAACAGCGTTACCTTCGTATTGACCTTATTAACATTTTGACCGCCCGGCCCGGAACTCCTGCTGAACTTGAAAATAAGTTCAGCATCGCGAATATTAATTTTTCTGTTTATCTCAA
>JAPLMV010000097.1 GCA_026386835.1 Planctomycetota bacterium
GGCCACACGCTGGTCTTTACCGACAACGCCGTCAGCCAATAAATGTTTCAGCCCTGCTATAGTTGCCGCTGAGGCCGGCTCGCAGCCAAGACCGTATTTGCCGATTAGCGCCTTTGCATCGCATATTTCTTCGTCGGTTACGGCCAAAACCACACCGTTGCATACATCGATTGCTCGCAGGCATTTCTTGAGATTAACCGGCCGGGAAATCTCTATCGCCGAGGCACAGGTGTGCGGTGAGAATTTTCGTGCGGTCAGGTCGGCATAATAATCGCTGATGATTTTCTGATTGACCCTGCCATTATTCCAGATAAGTTTTTTATTATTAACAAGGTCGGTCAGCGTATCGGCGCCGGTCGCGTTTATAATGGCCATTCGCGGGATGCGTTTAATCAGGCCGAGCTGCTTTAACTCCTGGAAGGCCTTGCCAAATGCGCTTGAGTTGCCGAGATTGCCGCCCGGCACTATTATCCAGTCGGGGACATCCCAGCCAAGCTGCTCGATGATTCTAAACATTATGGTTTTCTGCCCTTCCAGCCGAAACGGATTTAATGAATTGAGCAGATACAGCCCAAGTTCGGTGCAAACGTCCTGAACCTGTTTCATGCAGTCATCGAAGTCGCCGCGGATTTGGATAGTCGCAGCGCCGTAATCCATTGCCTGGCTGAGTTTGCCGAAAGCGATTCTGCCCGAGCCGATAAAGACCGTACACTTCAGGCCGCAACTGTGCGCATACAAGGCCACCGATGCCGACGTGTTGCCCGTCGATGCACATGCGCATGATTTTGCCCCCACCATCATCGCATGACTAAATGCCGCAGCCATTCCGTTATCCTTGAACGAGCCCGATGGGTTTAATCCCTCATATTGCAGGTACAGGCAATCCGGCTTCATCCCGAGCTGCCCTGCTATATCGCGATTCTGCTGCAAAATGGTCTGGCCTTCGCCGATTGTTACTTTGTATTTGTCGCTGCAGAAGTTCAGCAGTTCTCTGAAACGCCAGATGCCGGAAAAATCCAGCGGGTTATCCCTGCCTGACCAGCGTTTGGCAAAATCGCTTAATCTTGCGGGGACTTCAAGTTTGTCCCAGTTATATTGGATATCCAGCAATTCGCCGCACTTTGGACACTTGAATATCGACTGGCCACAATCAAACTCCGCTCCGCAGGCGGGATTGATACATTTTTGAAAGGCAGTATCAGTATTACTCACTTACAGACTCCTTGAATTAGAAAGCATAAGCAACCTCTTACTTGTGCACTTATAACTTATGCACTTTTCTTGCGGTAATTATAAACTGTAACTTAAGTTTTTGGTATAAAAATCAGGTTTTACCTTTTCTTTTCAATAGCAAATCTCACAGTCACAGGTTCGCCTATATCCATCCACATTTGATTGCTTGCGATGTACACAAGTCTTTATTTGGCAGGATGGGTAAAAAGGAAGTGTAAAAATTAATCCCTAAGGGAAGGCACTAAAAAAGTCACCCCTTGGGGGTAAAAAAATGTGGAAGCCTTCTGCTGATATTTGTATTGCGTTGTGCGTATTGAGTATTGCGTAAGTTGAAATTTGGTAAGATGGGCAAGAATTTTCGAGAAAATTGTCGTTAGTCGTTAGCAGGTAAGTCGTTAGGGTGAATTTTGGGGCGTGCAAAAAATGACAAAAATTGACACGAATTGAGCATTTTTTGACAAAAATAGCGAACTTTTTAACACTTTTTAACACTTTTTTACAAAAAAAGTCGGCTTTTTGACATGGTCGTTAAAAAAAGACCACTTGTGTTAAGTTGTTAAAATGGGTAGTATGGGAAAAAGATTTTTCACCGCAAAGTTTGCAGAGGGCGCGGAGGTGGAATGGAAAAAGCACGAAACTCGAAGCCCGAAATCCGAATCCTTCAACGGTTCGACACTTCGATACTTCGACAGGCTCAGTATAGACAAGCCCAAGATAAGTTTTTTGTTTTTGGTTAGACAATTGCAGCAATAGTATATTAGTATATGCATATATACTAATGTAGTGATTTATGAGTCATGGATTTTTAAGTGAAGATTTTGAGAACTGGGGATTTTTAAGTGAAGGATTTGAGAATTGGGGGGCTGTCGCCCCTCGACCACAGCATTCGAGGGTAGGCTGCGAGGGGAAAGTCAGTCGCGGTTGGACGGTAAAACGGTAAAGAGAAAAATGGTGGGGTAAAGACCCCACCCTACTGGACTCTGTTACCGCAAGGTGATAACCCGCGATTATCGGTGGCTACATACCACCTTGTCGCATAAACCTGTTTATCAGGTTAAGGCGATGTTTACAATCCCGGCGCCGGTCGTTCCATATTTTCTAAAGAAATAAAACTGGATTCCTGCCCCTGCTTTCGCAGGGGTGACAACCTTTTGCAGGAATTACAATACAAAATCAAATGTTATTGGGTAGTAATATGGTGCGTAAACACAGGATAATCCGATAGATTATCCAAATACCCCATTTATTCCGTTTCAACGTGGTTTTTTATTGACAAAAGCGGTATTTATCTATAGTATAAGGTTTTTAGGGACGATTACTTAAATACTCAAACTAACCATTGGTCAGTTTGAGAATGTAAAAATTAAAGTTAAAAATGCAAAATTGTGGAGTGAAGACCGGATAAATTTTAGACGCAGAGTTGGAGATATTTCGATGTTTAATGTAAAAACTGTCGCAGCAATTTTAGCAGTAGGACTTTTTGTAATTAACACCTGCTTCTCAAAAACGGCTACCGTTGAAGACAACTGGAATGACTATCTGCATTATACCAAAATCGGACGGCTCGACGTTGCAGCCGGCTACGCACAGGCTGTTCTCGATGGCAATCCCGACCCTGTGCAATTGCTTACCTTAAGCGAGAAAACTCAGCAGGGATATGCTATTTTGCTGAAGGTTGTTGAGTCTGGACCTGATGCAAAACTGGCTGAGCTTAGCAAGAAAATACTGGCAATCATTGAGCAGGGCAGATTCATACGACGAACAGACCCGAAGATTATTGTTGAGGAGATAAAACGGCTTACCGGCACGGAACGCGGCCGGATGACGGCGGTTAAACGCCTTCAAAACGCCGGTGAATATTCGATAATGTATATGCTCGAAGCGCTTGCCGATGAGTCCCGCAAGGATGAGGCGGCAAATATTATCTGGGCGTTGCCGCAGGTGGGCAGGGATTCGTTAAGACCTCTTGCCGCGGCGCTGCAGAGTAAAAATGTTCCGATTAAAGCTGAGATAATTAAGGCGATGGGAAAAATCGGTTATCCGCAGT
>JAPLMV010000111.1 GCA_026386835.1 Planctomycetota bacterium
GTGGCAATAAGCAAAGCACGGTCTTTATACCGGTGTACAAGTCCCGGCACAGGCATATCCTCATGCTCTTCAAGAGGGTCCTCACTGAGGCACGGCGGATTGAACAATTCTTCAGCCTGGGGAACACACATCTGAAAAACCGGGTCGGACGCATCCGGTTTCTGTATCAATGAGGCGTAATAAGGAGTAATTGCCATGGGATACTTTGCAATGACACTCTCCAGTTCCGCCTGGTTATCCTTTAAGGACGGCAGATAGCTAACAAGCTGACTCAAGCTGCGTATCCGTTGTTTTATTTGCCATTTCCAGTCATTCCAGTCGCATGGAAACTTCGATTTTAATGGTGTGATTGGGGTTTGGGGGCGATTAATGATCGCCCTCGGTGTACTCGGAGGTTGCGAACTTTGGTCGCCCTCGACATCGGAAACACTGTTCTCCATAACAGGATTGGACATCTGATACATACCTATTCCTTTATTTTAAGCTTGACATAAACTTTGCTTTGCGGACTCAAGCTTAGCGTCCAAGAAAAGCAGATAAACTCCTTACAAACACCTGTCGCAAGGGTTTTATACTAGTTTGAATCTCCTCTGAATCCATTCCCACCATAGCAAAGGAAAAGAAACCGAAGACAAATCCCGCCACTGCACAGGCCAGACGACGAATCTTCGCGGGATCTATTTTTTTCGACACATAAGGCGATACCATTTTTCCAATCTCTTCAAGGTACCGGGCATACGGCTCTTCAAGCTCGCCTGCTGTCTGGCGTTCGAATTTGAGCAGCACCCTGCCCTGAAACAGCAGGACAAATTCCTCACTGCTGTCAATGAAGAAATTGTAATGCGCATTCAACAGATTTTCAAGCACACCTTCAATATTTTTTGGTTCGTTGTCGTAAGAATGTAAATACTCCGCCAGATGGCTGACTGCCTGCTCTACCAGCGTAATAACTATCTCATATTTATCGTGGAAGTGCCGGTAAAGCGTTCCCTTGCCCAAGTCAGCCCTCTGTGTGATTTCTTCGACCGTGGCGGCATCGACGCCTCTTTCGATGAATACCGCCAGCGCCGCATCCAGCAGCCGCTTGTGAGTTCTCGTGGCTCTTTGCTGTGAGCGGGTTCTTAAAACAGGTTCTAAAATCTTAGTACTCATCTTCTTGACTTTTTAGTCATCTGTGACCAAAAAGTCAATAAAAATTTAACTTTACAAAAAAAAATCTGTTTACTGCTCACCATTGTGTCTTGTTCCTTATATCTCTACCAGCAATTATCGGCCTGACCGGCTGAAAAGTTTAGCCCCGCCGGCTGTCAGTATTTAATTTTAAAATTTTTTAAAATTTTTTAGTGTAAACTCTCCCGTGAAGTATAAAATTTGCTCTTTAAACCAAAGTATATCATCAGAGAGTTCGTCCAGCTAAAGTTTTTAACGGTGTAATTGGCAATTAGAAAAATAAAAGTAAGTTTTTTAATCAGGTTTGGTGAGGTGAAATGAATAAATCAAGAGTAATTGACACAAGGATGAGAAATCTCGTTCCTACCAAGATATTCCTTACCAAAGGTGTCGGCCGACACATGTACCAGCTCAAATCCTTTGAGGACGCCCTTCGCAAGGCCGGCGTCGCCCAGCAGAACCTTGTTCAGGTTTCCTCCATTCTGCCACCCAGATGCAAGATTATCAGCAAGGAAAAAGGCCTTAAGCTCCTCGTACCTGGCGAAATATCCTTCTGCGTTATCGCAAGGGCTGATACAAACGAACACCAGCGGCTCGTTGCCACCTCTGTTGGCATCGCAGTTCCCAAAGACAACAGCAACTGGGGCTACCTCAGCGAAGTCCACGGCCACGGAATGAATGAACAGGAAGCCGCCGACAGGTCGGAAGACCTTGCAGCAGGAATGCTCGGAACGACATTGGGGCTCGAAGTCGACCCCAGCAAGGCATGGTCGGAAAAAGAGCAGGTCTATAAATCCAGCGGCCTTATAATCAGAACCTCTAACGTAACCCAGACCGCAAAAGGTCTCAAAGACCTCTGGACTACCACCGTGGCTATCGCAATGTTTCTGTTTGATTAACCCGGCTGTTTAATCAAGCCTGTCTTTTTGCCCCGCCCTGCAGGCAGGATTTTAAAACGGAGATATTTACATTATGGCAAAAGCACTTAATTTTGGAGACTTACCGAAGGGCTATTGCGAACTCAAAAACGCAAAGACGGTCATTATTCCTGTTCCCTACGATGGCACAAGCACTTGGATTAAAGGCGCCGACAAAGGCCCCGACGCCATAATATCGGCCTCGATGAATATGGAACTCTATGACATAGAGACCGATTCCGAAGTCTATAAAACAGGTATTTTCACCGATAAGCCGGTAACACAAAAAACCTCGCCCGAAATGATGGTTTCAGCCGTTAAAAAAAGAGTCGAAAATTATCTCGCCCTCGATAAGTTCATCGTCCTGCTCGGCGGCGAACATTCGGTCAGTATCGGCTCTATCTCCGCACACGCCGAAAACCACAAAAATATGAGCGTCCTGCAGCTCGATGCGCATTCCGACCTGAGGTTCGAGTATCACGGCTCAAAATGCAACCACGCCTGCGTTATGGCAAGGGCAGCGGAAATCTGCCCGATTGTTCAGGTAGGCATAAGAAGTATGGATACCTCCGAGAAGAAGTTTCTGGATAAGAAAAATGTTTTCTTCGCAGAGGATATCCACAACAGAACCGACTGGATTAACAAGGCCGTTTCAAAACTGACCGAAAATGTTTACCTCACCATAGACCTCGATGTATTCGACCCTTCGATATTGCCCTCTACTGGCACGCCCGAACCAGGCGGGCTATTATGGTATGATGTCCTTGTCCTGTTAAAGGCCGTTTGTCTTAAAAGAAATGTAGTCGGATTTGATGTCGTCGAACTTTGCCCGAACGACATGGAGAAATCGTCCGACTTTCTGACCGCAAAGCTTATTTACAAGCTGCTGACCTATAAATTCATCGGGGTTAATGGTTAGTGTTTAGTATTGCATTTTTAACTATACGCTATATGCTATACGCTAATTCAGGAGATGTTATGAAACACAATAAACTTGCACTAATGGTACTCACCTGCTCGGCCATGCTATTTACTGCCTGCAATTCCGAACTTAAAAAACCAGCTTATTCACAATCCCAATCCCCCACCGCCATATTAGGAGCTATGCCGGAAGAAGTAGCGATGCTTGAAGGGCAATTATCGAAAAAAAATGAGCGCAGCATCGAAGGAGTAAAATTCGTCGATGGCCAATTGATGGGCAGAAATGTCGTTGTCGCACAAACCGGCACAGGCAAGGTCAATGCTGCAATGACTGCTGCAATACTGATAAATAACTTCCACCCAAAGCAGGTAATATTCACCGGCATTGCCGGTGCAGTCAATCCCCAGCTTTCACCGAGTGATATTGTCATAGCCGAAAAAACCGCCCAGCACGATTCAGGGATATTGACATCCAGCGGCCTTGAAAACACAGGCGCAGTAAGCCCGATTACCGGCCAAAGAAATCCCGTTTTCTTTCCTGCCGACCCGGCTCTTCTGCAACTGGCTGAATATGCCGCCCAAAACGTCGCTCTTGAAAAAATAAAAACCAGCGAAGGCGAAAGAGCCCCCGGCATTATGAAAGGCGTCGTTGTTACCGGCGATATCTTTGTTGCCTCACCTGAAAAGTGCGAGGAATTGCGAAAAACCCTTGGAGCCGACGCCGTGGAAATGGAAGGCGCAGCGGTTGCGCAGGTATGCTATCAATT
>JAPLMV010000071.1 GCA_026386835.1 Planctomycetota bacterium
GGAACAGGCGTAGCCGTGTGTCCGTTTGTCGTCCATTTGACATCGAGGTCTTTTCCTTCAAGCCTGCCGTTTTTGATTACTAAGCCGCCGGTTTCGTGGTCTGCCGTAACAATCACCAGCGTCTGTGTATCCTTTAGAGCAAAATCAAGAGCTGCCTTAACCGCTTTATCGAAAAGAAGAGTCTGCCTGATAGTATTATTCGCATCATTCTTGTGACAGTTCCAGTCAATCTGGCTGCCTTCAATCATTAAAAAGAACCCCTGCTTATTTTTACTCAAAACTTCTATCGCTTTCTCTGCAAGTTCGGATAGATTTGGTTCAGGCGGCATTGTGGTCAGAGCGGCCGGCTGGAATAACCCGAGAATATACGGCCCACGGGCCAAATGCAGTTCTTGTGCGTTTTGGATATTACAATAGCCGGCTTTTTTTGCTTCATTCAAAAGGTTTCTTTCGTCGGTTCTTTTGCTGTTCGGATCCGATTTTGGCACGAAGTAATCTCTTCCGCCGCCAAAAATGACATTAATTTTATTTGCAAGCAAATCTTCTGCGATTTGGTATTGCATATTTCTTAATTTGACGTGTGAGCCGAAAGAAGCCGGCGTTGCATCCGTAACCGAAGAAGTAACAACAAGGCCTGTTGCCATCCCATTTTCTTTCGCAGCTTCGAGAATTGTCAGACATTTGCCGCCTTGAGGAAGTATCCCTACCATCCCATTATTTGTTTTGAAACCGGTTGCCAGAGCTGTTCCTGCTGCAGCAGAATCTGTTACAAGCGAATCAGCCGAGTGCGTTTTAATAATGCCGACAACAGGCATTTCTTCGAGATACAATTGTCCGTTCGCACCTTCAGATGCCATTCGGGCAAGTGCAACCTGTCCCAATCCCATCCCGTCACCGATGCAGAAGATTACATTTTTAACTTCCGCTTTTTCTGCATTCCCGCCACACCCACCGGTTACTGCGAGTAAACAGAAAACCCATACAAACAACAGTTGTGTTATTCTGCAGAGTTGATTTTTTGCCGACATAAACTTTCCTTTACCATATTTTGGATACCTGCACTTTTATTCTAATCATTAATTCTGCTGCCGGCGTGTGGCACAACCGCCATCGGCTGTGATTATGGTGGCATGGGCATGGGATGGTGAGCCTGTCGAACCATTACCCCACCATTTTTATTTTTTACGCTGTGGCGTCCTCGGATTTCCTCAAAAAATGTACGGGGACACCTTTAATTCATCGCTAAAAAACTTTGACGCTGATTTCGCTGAAAATCCCGCTGATATACGCTGAAATAAAAAGTGTTAAAAATCAGCGTTTTTTTCTCAAAAATAGACCACCGAGGCCGAGCAGTAAAAGCGTGGCGGGTTCGGGAGTAAGCAGGAATGCACGCTCGTACCCATCAGGATTTAAGGCTTTTTCCGCTTCTTAGGAATCCACTTATTTGTTCTCCAAATTAAACAAATAACAAAAAGGGCAATCCCAGCTATCGGATGCAGTAGCACGCCTATGATAATCGACACGACTAACCAAAAGAATATTGTTGTGCCTAACCACGAATCATCCATTTCTTTTTGTTTGAGACCATCAGAAACATTTAGGGCTTCCATATCTGTTTCAAACAAGCCATTATGTTTTGTGTCCTTTAGCCATTCACCGCAAAACTTGCATTTGACTGCTTCGCTTTGGATTTCCTCGGTACAAAACGGACATTTTTTCATTGTCTCGGTCTCCAAAAAAACTCCAGAAGTAATTTTATATAAAGCTACTCTATATCACTCAGCCAATCAAAGGAAAAATAGCCATAGCATTTTTTAGCGTCTCTTTCCCAACATCACCGCCTGTCGTGAGCGAAGTCGAACGGCACCGAGGCCGAGCAGTAAAAGCGTGGCATTTACCTAATTTTTAAGATTGTCTTCCATAAGTTTAGTTTTTTATCAAAAGGTATGGCATGCGAACCACTGGATGAAGGTAATAACTCGGTCGAATACCCCATCTTCGTTAGAATTTTCTCAGCATACTTTTGAGGTTCTTGTCCATTGAAATAAATTGTTCTTAAACTTGGAGCAATTGTTTTTAGTTTGGAGAAGTCGCTTTCTACAGGATTTCTAATTTCTGAATCCTGACTTCCTTCTCTTTCACAGATGGAAAATACAACCCATAAGCCAATTTTATTTTGCATCAATTTTTCAATTCTATCTCTATAACTGAGAATAGTAATATCTTTATTGATTACTCCGCTGATGAGTCTCCAAAAAGCATTCCTGCCATCAGCGTAATACTCCTTCACGCCCAATGATTTCTTACCAGGAGAGGTCCCAAGAATAAGAAGTTCTGTATTATTATCTGTTACTGGTTGAAATCCTTTCTTGACCATTTTTCTGTCTTCCTTTCAAAAATTGTTAATTTCGCCTTCTCAAAAATAATCCACCGAGGCCGACAAGTAAGAGCGTGGCGGGCTCCGGAACGGAGGCAACACGAAACCCAAAACCGTAGTAGTCCTCGCCGTCCGGGTCGTAGTGGTTCCGGTAGGACGACGCGAGGGAGTTGTCGTAGCTGCCGTACGTCCCACCGCGAAGGCCACGATGTTCACCGATAAGAGTTTCGTTCCACTCCCAGACATTGCCCATCATGTTATATGTGCCGTTGAGTTCCTGACTGCCGCTGGTGACATTCCAGGGTTCGTAACCGACAGAAGGATAGTAGTTCCATCTCGCCGGGTCTGGCGAATGCCCGCCGCCAACAAGGTCTCCGGCGGATGCGTTCGCATAAGTCTGGAGACCCGTGCCATTCCAGTAGGCCGCCTTGACCCACTCATTCTCTGTCGGCAGGAAATAATACGCATTGCTGTTTCGGTAAGGATTACTTGCACTGTAACCGACATCGCCGCTCTGCCACACGCCGAGGGTATAATCGCTCGTGCCCTGCGTGCCGGTGAACTTGTACGCCGCCGGATGGTAGGTGCTCGTGTTCAGATAGTTGACGAACTGTGCCGCTTCGTACCAGCTCGTACAGTTGGTCGGAATGTTGGTGCCCGTGTAGTAGGAGTAGTAGTCATACGCAGACGACGGGCTGCCCGTCACCGCGCCGTAGGCGGCCTTGAACTTCGTCCACTGGGCATTGCTGATCTCGTAGGTGCCCATGCGGTAGTTGCCATGATTGACACCAGAGAACGTGTAACCCTCACCCGCTGACCAACTCCCAAGGTTGCCAGTATCACCCGAAATCGGCACGAAGTCGATACTGAACTCATTGTCGCCTGTTCCAAAGGTGTCGGTGTCAGCCGAGGCAAAATTAGCTACAGCCATCACACACACAACAACTGCCAAAACACTTGTTTTTTTCATCTCTCTTCTCCTAAAAAATTGTTAATATTTATGATTTGCACAGCCGGAAGAAAAATGGATTGCTTCTCTCGCACTTCTCCTTCGCCATACAAAACTGCAAAGGCAATACAATTATACAACTAATAAGCTGGAAGTCAAGGCAAATCGGCCATTCGCGCAGGTATCCAAAAGGCAAAATCGAGAATTTTAATATTTTTTTAACTTTTCTTAAATCTTTACCCCACAACGACTTATCTCTTTTCTGCGTTATCGGCGTTCTCTGCGGTTAACGTTTTTTTCGCCCAAACGCGCAGCTTCGCCCCATTATAGAGAGACGCAGTTTTTCTGCGCTCGTGGCACGGGCTTCCAGCCCGTGAAAACACGGCCAAGATGGCTGTGCTACTTTGGTCTGTATGGAGTTTTGTTTTGAATATTTAAGTAATGTCATTCCTGCGAAAGATTGTCACCCCTGCGAAAGCAGGGGCAGGAATCCAGTTTTATTAGTTTCTAATTTCGATTTTTTTTTACAGAAAGGATAAAACTAATCATGTCTACCGATGCTCAAATCCTCGCCAACCGTCTTAACGCACAAAAATCAACAGGCCCATGCACTATCGAAGGCAAAGCCGCCGTTTCACAAAACGCCGTCAGGCACGGCTTGTCAGCCGAACGAGACGTAATTGCCTCGGAAAGCCAGGCCGATTTCGACCTCTTCCGCCAGCAGTTACTCGATGAGCTAAGCCCCATCAGCCCGATGGAGTCCGTCTTTGCCGATCGCATCGTAACTCTCTCTTGGCGATTAAAACGTGCGGGGTGCCTCCAGAACCAGGCCATCGACGCCTTGAACACAGGCCAGACCCACAGCCACTTGGCAAGGCTCGCTCAATCTTTTTCTCTCAATATCGCTGACAAATCGCAGGGCGACTCAACTGGCCTCAATGGTGAGTTGGCTCTCGGCCGTTTGGCCGTAAAAGATTTCGCAAATGCAAGAGTTCTCGACCGTCTTTTGATGTATGAACGCCGAATTGAAAGTAGTCTCTACAAAACCATCCTTGAGATTCAGGGACTAAACGTTATGCGAAAGCTCAGCCCGCCCAAAGCAAACGATGATGGAACTGGAAAATTATGACCTCAAAAAAACAAATTATGCAAAACAAACCCAATTTCCGAAATGCCAAAAATGCTTTAACCTTAGTAGATACAAGGAATTACAACAAATTATGAGATGTGGACTATTATACAAAACAAACCCAATCAAACCCAATTTTATGGTAGGGTTGGGTCTTTTATCCGCCGTAGGCGGATTACCCCACCATTTTCTTTCTTCACGAGATACAAGCAACCAGATTTCGGTGAGCTTAGTCGAACCGCGACGAGATACGGCTTGGCGACAGCAGATGCACCCGTGAACGCTTACAAAAATTACAATTTTTATTCCGCCGATTATTGATTGTAAACGTAGATATTATAGTAACGATGCTGCAAATTATAGATAAGGCAATGGTGCAGGGATGGAAAAAATAGATAAAATAACCGATATTCTGCTGCGTTTGAATAAAAATTCGCAAAATCCTGTTTTTGGTGAAAGTGATAAAGGGCTGCTCGCAGAGGTACAGGCAAGAGAGGTTGCTCTTGCTCAGATAAAGATGCTGGGGGCGGGTATTGCAGCCGATGAGCTGTGGCACTTGTGGGCCAGAAATCGCAGGGTTTTGCCCGACCAGGCTTCCAAATTGCGTACCGAGCTTCCGGAAAACCATGTTTTGCAGCGAGTGCTGGCCGAGCATGAGATGATTCTGTGTTTCATTGCTGACCTGGACGACGTTAATGCTCAGATTAAAAAGCTTGATTATGCATCCAGTTCCACGATGGAGATTCGCAAACTCGCACATATTGCCGGCCATCTTATTTCCTCGGAGCAGCATCGCGAGCGCGAAGAGGAAGTGATTTTTCCGCAGTTAAGAAAAGAGGGATATTGCGGTCTTTTGCAGATTATCAATAAGCAGCATATAGAAATAAGCAGGGTACACAGGAAAATCAATGAACTTGTCTGGAAAATCGATACTATGGATTTTGACAGTTTCAAATTTCAGCTTGAAAAGCTCGTAGGATATCTTGTCCCCGTGGTGCGGATGCATATTTTTATGGAGGGAAATATAATATTTCCGCTTGCACTGGAAATTATAAACGACAACAAAGTCTGGATGCGAATGAAAGATGTCTGCGACCAGATCGGCTACTGCGGATATGATGCAAAATAAAAAGAAGCCGAAAACGACTATTACCCCCGTAACATTTGAATTTGTAGGCACACAAACGGTTAAAAAATTTGTCATACCTGCGAAAGCAGGTATCCAGTAGTTTATATTATGGTCTGGATTCCAGCTTTCGCTGGAATGACAATACAAAAATGGTACTATGGTTTCCAGGCGGCGGCAACTGCCCTGGCTACTTCTTTATGAACCTCTTTATCCAGTGCATCTGGTAACAGACAGCCTTGTGGTGCGAGCTGGGCTAACTTTTCAGCGGCAGCTAATTTCATTGCCATATTAATATCGGTTGCCCGTGCGTCGAGCGCTCCTCTGAAAATGCCGGGATATGCCAGTGCGTTGTTGATATCTCGCCCATCGCCTGCAATCTTTGCACCAGCCGCAAATGCTTCTTCCTTGCTTATCTCGCCTACAGGATTGCTCAATGGAAATACAATCGGGTCTTTGGCCATTGATGCAATCATTTCCCTGCTGACCGTATTCGGACGTGAAACGCCGATGAATATGTCCTTGCCGATAAAAATTTCAGCTAATGTGCCTTTCTGATTTTTCTTGTTGGTAATCTCCGCAAGACGCTGCTTATAAGGGTTCATATTTTTGGTTCTGCTGCGGTAAATGGCATCTGTCGAATCGTAAACCACAATATCGCCGATGCCGAATCCGAGCAGTATCTGACTGATGGCTGTGCCTGCCGCACCAGCCCCGAGCATAACCACGGAACATTGCTGGGGTTTTCTGTTTGTCTGCTTTAGTGCATTTATCAATGCTGCCAGCAGAACGATAGCTGTGCCGTGCTGGTCGTCGTGAAAGACCGGGATGTTGAGCCGTTTTTTCAGCGCTTCCTCAATCTCAAAACAGGCCGGCGCCGCTACATCTTCAAGCTGAATTGCCCCGAAGCTTGGGGCTATGAGGGCTACCGTTTCGATGAAGGCTTTGGTATCTTTGGTATCGATAAGTATCGGAAATGCGCTTATACCTGCAAACTCGGCAAAGATTGCGGCCTTTCCTTCCATAACCGGAAGCGACGGCAATACGCCGATATCGCCCAGACCCAGCACCGCAGTTCCATCAGTTATGACTGCGACCCCGTCGCAGATGCCGGTCAATTCCCAGGCGGCCTGCGGATTTTTTTGTATCTCCTGGCAAACCGTTGCTACGCCCGGGGTATAAACCATACGCAAATCGGTCAGACTTTTTATCCGCATCCTGCTGACCACGTCGATCGAGCCGCGGCGGTGTGTTTCAAAGACATCATTGCGGACATTAAGAACGCTTACTTCTTTTATCGGCTTGATTATGCCTAACAGTTTCTCGAGGTGTTTTTTATCTTTAAGGTAAACGGTTATCTCGCGGATTTTGTATTCGTCTTCAAGCCCAACCAGGCTGATTTCGCCCATATTGGCCCCTGCCTGTTCAAGGGCTGTGCTTAGCTTGGCGAACATTCCGGGCTTATCTAAAATTTTGCACCGCAGCGTAAAAACCTCAGGTGCTGAATACCGCTGCTGCCAGCTTGTGCCTTTCATATCAATCATAATCGAATACCGCCTCTTTGTTCTCTAATGGGTCAAATACGGCGATTATACGCAAAAAAGAATATATTGCTAATAAAAAATGCAGGTTTTTAAACTCCGACCAGAGAGGCTGACAGTAAAATTTTTGAAAAATTTTAATGGCTGTTTTCGTGGAAAATAGTCTGTAAGTAATTGCTATTATAGGACTTGCGGAATTTGTCAAGTTTCTTATGAAAGTGCGACGATATGATTAAAATAAGTAATCAATGCCTTAAAGGCTGATTAAGCAAACGCAAAAATTTGACACAAAGAAGCGGGCACTTTTGTTTGGTGGAAATAGGGGAAATAGAGCATTCAGGAGTCAAAATCGAGGTAGGCTACTACGTGGCCGGTGATTTGCGGGTTTTTAAGAATTTTTGGGAAATTTTGGGTTTGTGCTTGCAAATGGGGGCGAAAGGGGGTATAAAATTAGTTCGTAGTTGGTAGTTCATAGTTCATAGTAACAGAACAAGGAGTGGATTCGATGTCCAGAGTGTGTTATTTTACAGGTAAGAAAACCGAGGTCGGCAATGCTATTACCCGGCGTGGTAAGGCGAAATATCTCGGCGGTGTCGGGAAAAAGATAACCGGTATTACAAAGAGAAAATTCAAGCCCAATATACAGAAGGTTCATGCGATTGTTGACGGCACGGTTATGAGGGTCAGGGTGTCGGCTAAGGCCATACACAGCGGATTGGTGGTAAAACGCCAGAAGAGGAATTACAAACCCGCGGAAAAGGCCGTCAGTTAAAAACTGATTTCCAAAATGAAACTTTGAGAGCGAGGCGGCCAAGCGCCTCGCTTTTTTATTTTGACAATGGAGATTAACCGCAGAGAACGAAGAGAACGCAGAGAAAAGAATTAAAAAAAGTGAAGTAAGAGGAAACATTGATGGGTAAAAAAATCGATGCGGCGCAGGTGAGGAAGGTTGCCAAGCTGGCACGGCTGGATTTGACGGAGTCAGAAGTAGAGGAATTTGCCGGTCAGTTGAGCGCCATTATCGATTATGTTGAAAAGATGAACGGATTAGACACGGGAAACGTTGAGCCGCTGGCACATTGCCTGCCCATCAGTAATGTGTTTCGCGAGGATGTTGTCAGGGAATCGTTAGGGACGGAAAAGACCCTTGCAAATGCTCCGGAACACGATGGGGAGTTTTTCAAGGTGCCGAAAATACTGGACGAAGGGGCTGGGGCGTAAAATGGAATGCAAAGGAAATTTTCAGTCCGGCACTTCCGTACAGTCGTTTGAAAAGACCATGAGTTATCAATATTTGTTGTTTCTGCCGGAAGGTTACGGCCAAAAGCAGGAGTCAGGCAATTCTGTACAGTCCTTTAAAAAGACCATGAGTTGTCAATATTTGTTGTTTCTGCCGGAAGGTTACGGCCAAAAGCAGCAAAAATGGCCAGTGGTGATGTATTTGCACGGGGCCGGTGAGCGCGGGAATAATCTGGAATTGCTTAAGTGTAATGGGTTGCCGAAGCTGGTCGAGCAAAACAAGAAATTTGAGTTTATTATAGTAGCGCCGCAGTGTCCCCAGGGACAGTGGTGGACTGCGAAAATGGATACATTGATAGCGCTGCTGGACGATATCGAATCGAATTACGATGTTGACAGGGACAGGGTATATCTAACTGGTTTAAGCATGGGTGGATTTGCGAGCTGGGCGATGGGTTGTTTTTATCCTGAACGATTTGCAGCGATAGCGCCGATATGTGGCGGAGGGGATCGTTTATTTGCAAAGAGTATGAAGGATATTCCGGTCTGGGCATTTCACGGGGCCAAGGACGATGTTGTGCCGGTTGAGAGGTCAAAGGATATGGTTGACGCAATCAATGCGGCGGGTGGTAACGCAAAGCTGACGGTTTATCCGGAGGCAGGGCACGATTCGTGGACGCAGACTTATGATAATCCGGCGCTTTATGAGTGGTTTTTGTCGCATCGGATAAGTGACAGGAAGAAATGACAGAATCGCTATGGAAGAACTCAGTGCGATACAACTGCGTGACAAGATAGCCCGTGGCGAGATTAAAAGCGTTGAGGCGACGGAGGGCGTTTTTAAGTCGATTGAGAAATATGAGCCAATAATAGGAGCTTATATAAGCACGTTTAAAGAGCAGGCGATTGCCAGGGCAGGGGAGATTGACGCAAAAATCGCAGCGGGGAAAAAAGTCGGCAAATTGGCGGGCGTGCCGATTGCGATAAAAGATAATATGTGCACGACATTCGGGGCGACTACGTGTGCGTCGAAGATACTTAAAGATTTCTATGCGCCGTATAACGCCACGGTGGTGGAGAAGCTGCTCGCGGCGGATGCGGTAATAGTTGGCAAGACAAATCTGGATGAGTTTGCGATGGGCTCGAGTACGGAAAATTCTGGTCTGAAGCAGACGGTTAATCCGTGGGATACGCAGCGTGTGCCTGGTGGGAGCAGCGGCGGCTCGGCGGCAGCGACGGCAGCGGGTCTTTGCTTTGCGGCGGTCGGGTCGGATACGGGCGGGTCAATAAGGCAGCCGGCAAGTTTCTGCGGTGTGGTAGGTTTGAAGCCGACTTATGGCAGGGTGTCGAGATTCGGTCTTGTGGCTTATGGGTCGAGCTTAGACCAGATCGGGCCGATAACCCGCACGGTGGAAGATTGTGCGTTGATGATGAATGTCATAGCAGGCCACGACGCATCCGACAGTACGAGCGTGGATGAGAAAATTGCGCCGGTGCCGGATTATCTTGAAAGACTTGGCGAGCCGATAAAGGGGCTGAGGATTGCGGTGGTGCCGCAATTTAACGCAGGGGCGGACGGGCAGGTGCAGGGGGCGATAAAGCAGGCGATGGAAATATACAAAAAGATGGGGGCAGAGATAATTGAAGTGGATATGCCTCATCTTGATTATGCAATAGCTGCGTATTATGTGATAGCGACGGCGGAGGCGTCGAGCAACCTTGCCAGG
>JAPLMV010000008.1 GCA_026386835.1 Planctomycetota bacterium
ATGATTTTCCAATTCATAGTTTTTCAGAGGTCTCTTTTGTTTATTTCACCTTGAAGTCGCAATTTGCGACCTCAAGTTCCAGCTGGGGCGGATAATCCAGCCGCTTCTTTTTCATTTCTGTAAAGTTTAATTGAATCGATATGTCCCAGCCGCAGTCTTGTAGGGTGGGGTCTTTACCCAACCATTTTATCTCAACACTTTTTTAACGGGTTTTTTTGCTATGAAATCCAAAAGGCCGTTTAGGATTTTCCGGCTCTGCCAGCATCTTTTTAAGTATCTCAAAGACAGCTTTGAATTGTTCATCATATTTGCGTTCCATAGATTCAATCTTGTGTCTTAGAAGTTCGTTGGAGGCTAATATCTTTCTTAGCTTTACAAAAGTACGCATAATGGCGATGTTCACTTCAATTGCCCGCTGACTCCTAAGAACGCTGGAAAGCATAGCAACCCCTTGCTCAGTAAACACGTAAGGCAAATACCGTCGACCGCCGCGGCCATCTTTTGAGGTGCCAATTTGGCACCTCAAAAAGCTCTTGTTCTCAGCTACAGTTAGCTGGAACATAAAAACACAAGGGAAGCGTTCAAAATTGCGTTTATAGTTCTGACTAAAACTTATGTCTCTACATATAACTTTGCGCCTTCGGATTAGATATATGCACTGCTGAATCCGCTAAATTGGGACAATGGAATTTGCGTTTTCGGTCATAGCTTTTCCTCATATAGTCTGTTTTCTGCCTTATCCATATCCGTAATTCTGTAGGATTTTAATGCAAACAGCAACCTTTTGCCCCAAATATTCTTGATTTTCCCTGATGGGATTTCACCGGCAAATCGGCCAAATGCGCAGGTATTCAAAAGGCAAAAACAGAAATTTTAAGATTTTTTTAACTTTTCTTAACTCTTTTCCCAACAACAACTTATCTCTTCTCTGCGTTCTCTGTGCCCTCTGCGGTTAATGTTTTTTTCGACCAAACGCGCAGCTTCGCCCCTTTATAGAGAGACGCTGTTTTTCTGCGCCCCGCCTGCCACGAGCTTGCTTGTGGTGAGCTTGTCGAACCAGTCGAGGGGGTGCTCTTTCAAAACTGAATACCTTAACAGGACTTTACTTAAAAATCCCAGGTTATTAAATCACTATATTAGTATATATGCATATACTAATATACTTTCTGACGCCGTCCTGAGTATAGCCGAAGGGTTTCGAAATTCGAGCTTAGTGTGTTTTTCAATTTTCAAATTTTTCACTGTAATTTTGAACTTTTAACCTTAAATTTTTAACTCTAACAACTTATGGCACAAGAAGTTAAAACAAAATCAATGCTTGAAATTGGATGCATTTGGACATACTTTGGAGTATCGTTGGAGTATCGTTGGAGTACCTTTGGAGTGCGTTTGGATGTCTTTGGATGACCTCTGATGACTTTGGATAACATCTATCGAAGAACCGTCTTCGGCAGGTGTACCAGGTGCGTACCTGGCGTTGACTCAATTTTTGGTTTGGTACAGCGGACGCTGAGATTATTGAGTACATTCATAAAATTGATGTAGGAATCGTAAGGCGAATCATAAGGGTTGAAGTACTTATGAACATCGCCGTCAGCAAAATATTTCGTGCACATATAGTAGAAATGGTCTGACGTCTGGAGTTTTCGCCAGTCTGTGATAATTTTTTCGTTGGCGGTTTTCTTGATTTTCTTTTCGAGGCGGTAAAGCTCGTGAATGGCGTTGGACTGCATGGCGTTGCCAAGCCACGCCGAGAGGTCCCGTTCGGTGTCCGCCCAGCTTATCAGGTGCGGCACATCAATGGCGCCCACAGGCTGATAAGACTCGACAACTTCGCTTGGTGTTTTAAAGTTGTTGTCGGGGTGCCTTAAAATTTCTTCGGGCAGGTGCCTCATAAAATCGAATATGCCGGTGTCTTCCCATTGATGTTCGCCGAAAGTCTCATAATCCATAAAGAGATTAACAAGATTGCCGTTTCCGTTGACATTACCGACCCATCTGGCGAATTTATCAGCGGTCAGAGGCCACTGATTCCAGCCTCGGTTGGAGAATCTAAAGGCGATGTCGTCGCTGAGTGAGTAATTTTTCATCAGAAGTTTGAGCCGGTTGCAGTTTTTTGGCCGATAGACAAAATTCGGACTTCTGTAGCCCAGGATATGGTCAGCCCCCTCTGCCAGTATCGCATCGAATCTGCCCATTGCCTCGATGAGCATAGCCAGGTCGTTATTGTAAATCAGTTCGGTATTTCTGAAAATCTTTGGGGTCTGACCAAAGAGATATTTTATAAGTTCGGTGTGCTTGTTGACCTGTTCAACGAATTCATTCCTCGAATAGAGGAAGCTGAGACTGTGATAGTAAGTTTCAGCGAGGAATTCGACGCAGCCGGTCCGGGCAAGGGCATCAAAGGTGCTGATGACCTCCGGTGCATAAAGCTGGAGCTGTTCGAGCAGTGTGCCTGTGATGCTGTATGCTATTTTGAATTTGCCGTCGTATTTATTTATTATCTCCAGCATCAGGCGGTTTGCGGGGAGGTAACATTTGTTTGCTACTTTTTTACAGATTGCGGCATTTTTGGAGTCGTCGAAGTACAGTTCGTTGCTGTCAAATACCGTGTAATGTCTTAATCTTGAGGGTTGATGCAGTTGAAAGTAAAAACATACTGAAGGCATAGTTTTTGTCCCGTATCTGGTATATAGTATTCTGCCGTATTTCCGGCGAAATACGTTTAGTTAAACCGCAACCATAGATTCTTCATAGATTCTGGCGCATTTTTCGGCCGAATCCTTCCATCGCAGTTTTCTTACCTCGAAGTTGCCGTAATTCCGCAGAGTTAGGCCCAAAGGCGGATATTTCAGTACGGCGATAATCTTGTTGGCCATTTCATCGACATCCCAGAAGTCAACTTTAAGTGCGTGTGTGAGGACTTCAGAGACGCCGCTTTGCTTACTTATTATGACGGGTACGTCGTTATCGAGGGCTTCGAGGGGTACAAGGCCGAAAGGTTCGGAAACCGACGGCATTACGAACAGGTCTGCCATTTTATATATTTTGTTGACATCCTCGCCCCTGAGGAATCCTGTAAAGAGTACCTTGTTTCCGATGCCCAGTTCCGCAGCAAGCTCGATGGCGCGGTGCATCATATCGCCGGAGCCTGCCATGACGAACTTGACGTTTTCCATAACATCGAGGACCATCTTTGCAGCCTGAAGGAAATACTCCGGACCTTTTTGCATAGTGATTCGCCCGAGGAACAGGACAATTTTCTCATCCCTCTCAATTACACTGCTGGTCAGATTGTGATTTGCATTTCCGTTTCGCTCGACGCCGTTGTGTACCACTTCGACTTTGTCGCCGCTGATTCCATATCTGCTGATTATGATACTGCGGGTAAAATAGCTTACAGCGATGATTTTATCGGCCGTATGCATGCCTGCGCGTTCGATGTCATAAATCATCTGGTTGACATTTGGCCCGCTGCGGTCAAATTCTGTGGAGTGGACATGGATAATCAGCGGCTTTCCGCTCATTTTTGCCACGGCCATTCCAGCCGGATAAGTCATCCAGTCATGTGCGTGAATTACATCAAACTGCTCATTCTCAGCCAGCGTGGCGGCGATGGCGGCATAGCGGTGTACCTCGGTATACATATCGCCGCAGTAGTCGACCCCGCCTCCTGATTGCTCTGTCAGGTCGAAACCGTTTTTGGTCATTTTCTCCTTGAGAGTTTCTTCGATTCTTGTTTGTGAAACACCTGGTCTGGAGTAGGGTTTCAAGGATGAACTGATTGTGAGGAACTTAACGTTTTTGAGCTCTTCGCACGAAAAAGATGCGACATGGTCAAGTGACCCTGGTGTCAGCAGGTTTACGTGTGTGGCGTATCTGGTATTGACTTTTTTGGGCAGGACAAACGTTACTTTTATATTGAGCTGATTGAGTGCTTTAGTGAGCCCGTAACAAGCTGTTCCTAATCCACCGCTGATAAATGGGGGGAATTCCCAGCCCAACATAAAGACTTTCATACATTCCCCCACTTGTCTATAAGCATAATTATCCTCAAACCAACAGGTTTAATCCTAACCGACGCCCAGGTTTTTACCGTGTCCACTCACGGTACAGCATGCCATCGACGAAAAGCTGCATAATCTTAACCGTGCGGAGATAAAAAAACGCCACACAAAAATTATCGCTACATAATATATAAGTCGGAGTTTTTTGGAGTTAAGATAAACAAATCTTGTAAAAAAAGGAATTTTGATACTGATAATGAGGATTTTAGAGGTCGATAACTATTATTTTGTAATACTTTTAGATTGAATAGGATGGTTTTTCGGTAGGTGATGTTTTTGTCCGCCTGAGGCAGATTGCGTATTTAACACATTCTCAAGTTCCGATAACTAATAAGAAGTTGTGATTGCAACTGCCGAAAAGCCAGGCATGGAACAGACGTGATTGAAAAAGCCGTTCCGCTTCGCTCGAAGTGGAACGGCTTTTTTCCTGTTACATCGTCGCAAACGTAGGGCATGTAAACAAAAGGTGTTAACAAACCTGCAGTTGTTTACAGATCCTGCGCCTTCAGGGTGCTGCGGCGATTGGCCTTTGTGCGATTCGAAGCACAATCGAGCATACAGTAGACCTTCTCGCTGATTGCCTCGAGGGCCTCTTTCGATGTCATCATCTTCTTGCTCTTGATGTAGGCCTTTACTTTGCTGGCTACAATCAACGAATCTCTTTTCTTTGCCATTCTAAAAATCCTCCATGTAAAAAAAGTAAATTTCTAATTGTCCGATACCCATCCATCAGGCCGGCACTTTGGTGCAGTTATTACCGAAACCTTTTGTATTTGCAACAAAAAAATATGCTGAAACATTAAATTTTTGCAATTATATGCTCAAAAGGCGAAAAACGGGCATTTTGGAGTTGGCGGTAAAAATACCTTCTGGGGGCATAATTTTTTATAAATTCAATAATTTCGAACCTTTTTTCTGACGAAAACAGTTGAGTAAAAGAGTTTTCGCAGCCAATGTCGCAGAAAAAAAGAAAAAAAGTAAGTTGTTGCGGAGAATAGGCAATGGAAAAACGCTCTAAAAAGACTCAAAAAACACAGACAAAATCGCAGACAAAAACCCAGTCAAATACCCATGACTATGTTGCGGTTATTTTGGCCGAGGTTATGGAACAGGCACAGGAATGTCAGATTATGCTCAGAAGCAACGACATCCCAGCGATAATCAAGGACCATCAGGACAAGTTGATGGATACAACCGGTTTTGCAGTGATGGTGCCGGAAAATTTTGCTGATGAGGCGCAGGTAATAATCGAGTCGATGGATATATATGATGATTTCAGTGATTTTGCCTTAGAGGACGAAGATGCCGATGTTCTTGACGGCGACCTTTATGATGAGGAATTTTAGTTGCTGGCGATTAAAACTACAGGAAGTGATAATACATGGAAGAAAAGCAATTCATAGAACAATGCAGCGGCGAAGACCGAAGGCAAAGTGTTGTTGACAGGCGTCTGGGCCTTGACCGTCATCGCGGTCCCGGGAGACGTCGAACGGATGATCGCAAATCAGCCGAGGAAGGTGAGATGTCACAGGAGCAATTTGAATTTCTCATGGCTATAGACGAGTATAAAAGAAAAAATACCCGCCCGTTCCCGACATGGACTGAAGTGCTTGAGTTGATAAAGGCACTTGGATACCGCAAGGTTGCCGCCCCGCAGTCGCTGGCAGAAGTCAGGAAAGAAACACAGGTTGAGCCGGTGAAAATCGACCTTTAAGCCAAGGCAGATTTTTCGCCCGGCTGTTTACTATTCCCGCTGGTTTAAACCGGTGGAAATTTACATACACCTTATCCACACAAGAAGGATACGATGTTCCCTTCCCATTCCAGGCCCGCCCTTAATCCTCTTGCAATATTGACCTATTGGATGTAAAATGACAGGCAGTTTGTTAAAACGCATTTTTCCTTAAGAAGCTGGTTTTGGTGCGTGCAGCGTCTTTTTACCGAAGCTATCCGGCGCCCGTAGCTCAGTAGGATAGAGCGACGGTTTCCTAAACCGTAGGTCGTGTGTTCGAATCACGCCGGGCGCATTTGAGTTTGTGCCGATGTCATTCGGTGACGTCAATTCTTTTTCTGTTCCTAAGCCTGCCATTTGTAAAGACTTAGTCTGTCCTATGTTTTGCTCAGCAAAAGATTAACGAACTCGAAGAAGGAATTTATTCTCTCAAGAACAAGCTGTGTTATCAAGAGCTAACAGCCAAAGTAGAAAACATCCACCTTGGCAATACCTGTCCTGACATAGCCGAAGGAATCCATAATCAATCAAAACGCCTTGGCTTTTACCAGATAGCAACGATTTTGAACAAAGAATGTTTGCCAACAAGAACAGGCGTCCCGTGGCACGGTTCGCATGTTATCGCCATCCTCAAACGACTGAAGCTGGCAAAATAGAAACCCAAACTCAGGGATTTTGAGTAGCTTGACCAGCGTTGCCAATAGGATTGGTCCGAAGCATTTATTGATGGCAGTTTTGCTCCTGCAAAAAAAGGGGCAAATGCGTCAGAAAGACCAAGCGCGGCAAGGGAACGAAGTAGATGGTGGTGGTCGACGGCCAATATGAGATTTGGTAAGCCAAGTGTCTGGAGTTTTTTTGGCACCTCATACTGTTTTCTTTGATTTTTCAAAGAGCAATAATCAGAACATCTATATTACTTGCCATAATCCGGATCCATCTGAGGTGTTCTTTGGCCAATCATTTCCAATGCCTGTAGCGTAAATACATTCCAGCAGAATACGCGATGATAACATTTATCCATATTGGCCTGGGTTGTAGCGAGATATTCCTGGCTCGTTGGGAAATTTTCACATAAATTTATTTCAGCCCAGAGGCGATTTGCGATTCTGGCATCAGCTTTTTTCCAGCCGTGCATCTTACCGGCAGCATAAGCCAATATCTCAGGACGCAGCCAACTGCCTCCGTTGTAGTACATCCCATCGCAGGCGTGGTTGGCGTACGTCTTGCCGAATTCTTCATTCATCACAGGATAGTATTTGTCTGTAAAGTAACTCCAGCCGTTCGGAGCGTTTTTTTTCAACCAGATTGAGACTGGGGCAACCATTCCTTTTTTGCCTTCCTCCGCAAATGGCGCATCTTCACGCGGCCAGAACATAGGTATTTTTTCAAGTGTGTCTATAACCATTTCGTCGGTAAGTATTTTTCGTCCGAACAGCCATAAAGACATATACTCAGGATGAAAGATGTCTAAACATATCACATCATCGATTGAATGTTTAGGACAGAACAGCTTTTTGTCGGGATTATAATAGCTCCTGTAAGCCTCTTCGGCTTTTTCGATGTATTCTTCTGATATAGTTTCGCTGATTTCCTGGATATTCAATTCTTTTATAACCCGCAGAGTTACCGCCCAAACGCCCTGATTGATGGCAAGGTCTTCTGTCCATTTGGGGTAATCAACGATGTCATTCATTCCCATCACAAATTTTGCCCGGCAGATTCCGTTTCTATCGGGATCGAAAGTGTCCATACAATATTGCGCAGCCTTTTTAACGCGTTCCATCGGCAGTACGGTGTTATATCGCCTTTTGTTGAGCAATGCCCACATCAGCCATTCAGGCGTGGCCTCATTCGATTTCTTTTCGATAGCTCCCATTTGCGGAGTAATAATGGTGCTGATTGCTCCGTCAGTTCCCTGCGATGCTCCCCACCGCAGAAAAATTTGTTCATTCAATTCGCGGTTGTAGCAGGCCCATAAGGAATATGCGCTGTCGCGGTTATACATATCGGGAGCATAATAAATGCTTGGCACAGAGTGTGGCTGAAAATCAAATGGTTCAGTAATCCATAATAAAGACATCAATGTTGCATAAAAAACTTTTTCAGTTTGGCCTCCTTTAAAACCAAGTCCCTCAGCCAAATAAATTTGTGAGGCCAGACGTAAATAGTGCAGCGTATTTTTGAGTTTGTCATCAACGAAAATGAAAACTGTTTTTTCGAGTTTCTGACCGATTGTCAGCCGGTCAAATGGTTTTGAGGCTGTTTTATTACGGCGGATTTCGAGATTTTTAAACTCGAAATCATATTTACCGGTTTTGCTGTTCCAGTCTCGAGTTATAAACAACTCAACCGGACAGCCCAGAGCATTTACTATACTGAAATCTCTTTCGAAAACAGCCCACTCTTTTGATTCCGGAATTGCATCAACGGTTAGAGCCAGTTCTTTAAGGACATCTCTATTCTTATCCATCATCCACAACCGTGTGGCCAGTTTGCCGGAAGAACGGTACTTAAAACGAATTGTATAAAATCCCTCTTCATCGATGATTATCGGTAGAGATATTCCGCCGTGGCTTTTCTGTTTAGCGACGCCGTTTATGTGAAATTTCCCATTTTTTACAGCCGCTTGGCATTGGCCATAGATTTTAAAATTTTCTCTAATTTCGGTCGGTTGCCCTTGTGTAGATATTTCATCCTTGTAAAGAATTTCGCCAAAGGTCTGACTGATATAGTGATTGCCGATAGCTCGTTCTTTTGGCCGGCATATCTCAAATAGTCGGGCATCCGGCAACTCTTTGAGGTCTGTTAAGCCGCCTTCTGTGTTTATTTCCGGCCGTCTGCGGAATACACGAGTATAATGATTTCTGAAACCCGCATCAGCTAAAAGACCAATGGTCAGGCCGTCAGAGGTTCTATAGCCGATAGCGGGAAAGAGGTCTCGCAAATAACCACCTTTACAATCAGTCTGGTCAAAACTCCAGTATCCTGCCGGTTCAACTGCCGGTTCGATACGGTTGGTTATCTTCAGGAATATAACCGGCATATCGGCCTGGTAAAAATTTATTCGTTTGCGAACAACGTGTTCGTTTATCACGTCATAAGTAACAGTTATCCACAGGTCAACAACATATTTCAGCTCAACTTTTCCGGTTAGTTCGACGTGTGAAGAATTACCTTTCCATTCAGTTGCTTTCCAGTTCTCTACGGCATCCTTTACACTCGCTTCGGCATTTTGAAACCAGGCGGAAAACTCCCCGCATTTAGATTGATTGTCGATAGCTGTCTCACCGGCGAGGATGGTTACATAAAAACCAGAAGTCTTATTGCCGTCAACTCGAAGCGAAACACTTTTTATATCCGATGATTCAGCGGCACTGACCGTATTGAATACATACGAAAATAATATGGATAGTAATAAAATTTTCGTTTTTTTCACGGGTAATATTCCTCTTAGCAAAAATTTTATCCTTTTAATAAATTTGTCTTAACCTGGGTTATCGCATTTGATTCTGATAATCAATCAACCTGTCATTAACCATTGTCTTTTTTCCATTATATTTAATTTTACCATTGGCAGGACATATAATTATGACCGCCGCCGATTTTGGCGCCAAATCAATAAAGGTTTTTCCCGTAACGCTCGTACTTATAAATTTATTGCTGATAGATTCATAAATAGCTTTTGTTTCTGCCCCGAGTTCGATAATGACTTTCTGCTCTTTCGGAAAAGGATTGTAATACAAATAAGTCGGATAAGCCGGGCTGCGATAGAAGTCTGTAGCGAGACAGTCAAGCCGGAGGATACCTTCTATGTTTGTCTTTTTGATAATGCCGCCGAATATCCCCACATAAGATGAGCCGTATATTCCGAGGTTCGTTTTGGCCCAGCCGTTTTTTTTGGCATCACCTGTCGCGTAAGGGGCTTTGTCGCTAAGCGACTCTATCCAGATGTCATCAATATATATCCTGTCAGACTTGCATATTGGGGTGTTTTTTTTGGTATTAGCAACTTTGAGATAAATCGTTTCCGTCTCTGTCTGAACTTCAGCGGCTCTGTGAGAATCAGTTTCAGAGTTGAATTCAAACAGCGGTTTATACGGCCCTGTAATTTGTAAAGAATAGCTGAACAGGAAACTTTCGCCATCTCCGGAATTGTCGGTACTGCCTACAAACTTCAGGATATGACTATCCGCTTTGCTTAGTCGTACTTTCCAGATATGTTCGAGATTATCCTGTTCGTCCTCTTCTATACACTCGTAAATTTTGTTTGTCCCGATAGTCGCTGTATAGTCTCCTGACGTTATTTTACCTTTGACTGTTTCAAGGTCAGTAGTAATCCTGTCGATTTCAAGATACCGCTGACGAAGGCCTTCATAGGCGATACAAGATTTCGGGTCATTATTTTTGGACCATTGGCAGTCTGTCTGCTGGTCTGCATCCAGTCCATCAGGATAAAAGAGTCTTGCGCTGTTTGCGGCATTAAGCATCCATTTGCCGATAGCGTTGGCGAATCTTTCATCATATCTGACCAGCGGCACCATCGAAGCCGCTGCATCGAAGGTATTCATTGCAAAGCCGTACATATTGTCTTTATCTGTTACGCTTCCAATTAGTCCTGCGCAATCAACACCGCCCCATTTGCCTGTTGTGGCGCCCCATTTTCTCCAGTTGCTTCCGTCGAAACACCAGTTGATAAATTTTTCCACGTTATAATTTGTGCCGATTTCCGCATTCATTCTTGCGGCTATATATGCCCCCAGCGGCATAAGAACTTCGTAATAAGGGTTTGTTTTAGACTGTTGAAGATAATCCATGCCCCATCTGGCAGCATTGAGATATTTTGATTTGGAGTCGTTGTCTTCGCTTTTTACATAAGCCATATATTCAATCCATGCCACTGCAGCGGCTGCATCTGCCTCTTTCCAGACGGTATTATCAAATGGCTTCATTGTCGAAAAGTCAAAGGCAGTATAATCAAAATTCGGAACCTGCCATGGGTCTGTCTTCCCTCCCATTGCCACACAGGCTTTTTGCCACTGGTTTGCGGTAAGGTAAAACTGTTTTTGCATTGTTTCGGATTCAGGATAGAAATAGTATGTTCTGTAAAACAGCACACTTGGAAACATTTCATACCAGAAAGTTTTGCCGGTTTTTTCGTTAATCCTGTTCAGATAAAGTTTCTGGTCATCCGTAAAATAATTTGTGAAGATTTCCAGATAATTTCTATTGTTCCGGCAAGTTTTGTCAATACCGGCTATCAGAGCGCTGCTGACGGCACCAAAGCAGGTAATGCTTTCAGTTCCGGGATGACTGCCGCCGACATACGAAGGTATTATGAAAATATTTTTATCCGGCGAATCCGGCAGACTCTCGAATCTTATAAGAGGCAGAAAATCTCCCTTTTTTTCAGTGTCAAAGATAAATTTATCAAAATCTTTTGCTGCTTTATTCCAGTCTCTCATACGATAAGGCTGCGGAAAGTCGGGCATCTGGTTTATCCTCGGAATGTTTATCTGCTGGGACATAAAATCTTGCGTCTGTACAGGAGGGGTTGTCTGGGCATAACAAGAACTTAAAAAAATAATAGAGCAGGCAATTGTCAATACCGCAAAAGATTTAGCAGTCATTAAATTATGTCCTTAAAAAGCTAAATTTTTAATGAGTCAAGAATATCATTTATTGAAAGTTCGGCTTTGCATATTACTTTATCCGAAGCGCCGTAGTATATCGTAATGGCATCGCCTTTAACAATATGGCCATTGGTAAAGATAACATTTCCAAAAAAGCCATTCTTCTCATAGTCTGTTATCGGCTCCATAATCGGTTTCTCAGACCGGGCGATAACATTTGAAGGGTCGTTAAGGTCAAGTAAAAGAGCTCCGAGACAATATCGGTTATTTTTATCGGCGCCGTGATAAATCTCAAGCCAACCCTTGTTCGTTTTTATCGGAGAAGCGCCGGCTCCAATTCTTTCGCTGTCCCACATACCGTCTCGTGTTCCGGCTACACATTTGTGTCTGCCCCAGTATTGCAGGTCGTTTGATTCGGCAAGCCAGATATAATTTCCACCTATAACCGTCATATTCGGACGGTGCAGGCAGCAGTATCTGCCGTTTATCTTTTCCTCAAATAAAGCACAGTCTTTATTTGGGCCTGAAATTATCATACCGTACCTGTTAAAATCCGTCCAGTCAGACGTACTCATCAATCCGACGCCGTATCCGTAATTTGAAACGGCGGTATAAGTCAGATAGTATTTCCCTTCGATTCCGGCAATTCTGCAATCCTCAATGCCATACGATTCAAGGCTGCCTTCTCCGAATAATGGTTTGTCGTCAACGACGGTGAAGTTATTTCCGTCCTTGCTGTGCGCCAGTCTTAAATGCGACAATGTAGTCAGATACCCATGTCCTTTATATATGATTACTCTTGGGTCGGAACAGTTCAGATGAGGGTCTGCCTTGTCAAATTCGAGAATCCTGATTTCTCCATTATCCATCACAGGAACGCTTATTCTGCCTTCTTTCTGCTCCGGTCTTTCAGCGACTCGCATTAAAAGCCATATCCTGCCTTTGTATTCAAAAGCTCCCGGATTTAACAGGCATTCAACCTTAAGCCCCGCATGGCTCGCACGAACTGCAGCGGGAACAAGAATGGGATTATTTTTAAATCTTTTTGCAATATCGGCCACTATTCTGCTCCTGTATTTCTTAATCAATCATCAACGCACGGATTTTTTAATCCAGAATCGCTCTGCGGCAAATCACCTTGTTGTACGGTTTCGACATGATGTTCTCTGAAACCACCCCATTCTTCCAGTTCCAGTACCTCTTTTTTAAACCACCTGAATACCCACACCGCGCCGACTGCGGCGCATCCAAAACAAGCTGTTGCCTTGCCGAATTTTAACAGGAGACAATAACCAATGCCAAGTGAAAAACCGTAACATAACAGAATGCCGCCGATGATATCTATGAATGTGCCGGCATTTAAGGCCTTGCCGGGCAGATCGCGAATCTCTTTACTGACAACGCCCCAGAAACCGCCTGGCCGAACCTTGCGATAAAACGTTTCGAGCTTATGTACAGATACCTTAGGTGTCAGACAAACATCACAAAGGAGCTGGGAATAAAAGGATTTATGAATCCCGCAACTAATCCGAGAATCAGGGCGGCAATTTCGGTGTAAGCATTTATCCGCCACCAGAACCACCTGACAACGCTGATTATTCCGCTGCCAGCCATCAGGAATGCGAGGAATTCCCATGCTGCCGTAACCGACTTCAACAGAGGAACGATGCCCGCGGCACCGACCATCAGCGCAACCACTACGATTCTCGTAACAATCATATATTGGCGATGCGAAGCGTCTTTTCTGATAAATCGCTTATAGACATCGGTCATAATATACGAAGCTCCCCAGTTGAGCTGCGTGGTGATTGTGGACATAAACGCAGCCAGAAAACCGATCACGAGCAAACCCTTTAGACCGGTGCCGAGATATGTATTTGCGACTAAAGGGTAGGCTTGAGTATCTGTGTGTGTGCCTGTCAGACGTGGAAACAGAACGATTGAAACAAGAGCAACGGGTATCCACATCCATGGTCGTATGGTTTGAAACAAAGCATAAAAAAGAGTCGCAAGAACCGCATGCCGCTCATTCCTGCAGGCGCTCATTCGCTGCATATTATACCCGCCGGCATCAGCCCACCAGAGAACTAAGACGTAAATCATCAGTTTGAGCATATCTAAGTCGAAGTGTTTAAAATCGGGAAAAATAGAAAGCGTTTTCTCGTAACCTTGTGTTGCGGCGACAGTGGTTAGTACGGTCTGAAGGCCGCCTGCTTTATGGACTGCAATAAAGGCCAGTATTATCATCGAGCCTGTAGCGATAAAAAACTGCACAACATCAGTGATTACAACGCCATAAAAGCCTGAGAACGTGGTGTAAATCAGGGCGACAACCATACAAGTACCGATAGCCCAGACTTTATTCATGGGTGTCATAATTGTAATGATGTTGCTCATAGCGAACGTAACCCAGGCGATTACGATAAGGTTTTGTACGACTCCGGAATAAAAAGCCCGAAATCCTCTGAGAAAAGCGGCGGCGCTGCCATCGTAACGTAATTCGTAAAATTCCGCGTCGGTAATAACAGCCGCTCTCCGCCAGAGACGAGAAAAAAGAAAGATACCAACTATTAACGTGAGTACTGCGGCAAAGACCCACCACATTCTCTGGAGGCCAAACTGTCTGGTGATTTCGGTAACGACCAGCGGGGTGTCAGATGCAAAACTTGTGGCCATCAATGAGATGCTAATCATCCACCATGGCATAGAGCGACCGCCCAGGAAGTAATGTTCTGGGCTTTGAGATGCTTTGTGAGAATAGACTATTCCGATAATTAACGAAAAAAGCAGGTACACAACGATAATTCCGTAATCAAGAATCGTCAAGTTTTAAGCTCCTGTATTTAGTCGGTTTTATAACTCGAAATAATCTGTAATAATAGAATAATCTACTTCGTATTATTTACTCGCCGCAGACGTAGCCGGAAGGGAACGGACGGGACTCGGAGCGATTTCTATGCGTAGGTCTTCAGACTCCTTATGCTCTCGGCTGCCCAGCAAACAATCAGTAAGTTCCTTTTTATTGACTTTGGCTGCCAAAGTGCAGCAATCAGCTCCGCCATAAAGTATATATATATCGCCGTTATATTCATAACTGCCGCAGGTAAAAACGACATTGGAGACTCCTTCACGGCTTGTAGATTCGCATTCATGCGGAGTTTCAGGTACTATGAGTTGTCTCAGACACCTTTCTATAATATTTGCGGGCTTGCAGGGGTCAAAATTATTAAAATTAAAAAGGTCGGCGTGGAGGTCGTACCATTTGCTGCCGCTGTTCAGGACATGACCTTTATGATATATCGAAATAAATTTTTTATGTCCAACAGAAATTGGGACCGAACCGGCTCCTACCCATATATGTTTTGCCAATTCAGCGTTTTGAGTTGCACGCTTTATTATGCCCAAATCGCGCCATGGACCTTCAATGCTGCTGCTCATCGCCAATGCAATAGCATATTTTGAGTAATTATCGTCAAAACAAGGTCTGTGAAGCATAAAATAATGGCCGTCAATTTTTTCTGGAAATAAAACACCGTTTTTATTGCTGCTTTCCTCTGTGTTGACATTTCCGGGAACAGGGCCAAGTTTCTGCCATGTAAGCAGGTCGTCGGATTTGGCCAGACATATCCGCGTTTTTACCGGCCATCTTGGCCGCGGATTAGATTCAAGACCGACTCCGCAATAAAGATAATAATAGATGCCGCCAAAGCAGTGCAGCCTTCCGTCTTCAACGCTGACATAATCATAAAGATTTTCATCTTCGCCGGGAAGGATTACCGGATTATTATGCCTGTAAATCGGATGCAGTTCCGGCGTAAAAACTGCTACACCGGAAAAAGACCTGCTAAACGGCCTCTTAGGGTCGGTTTCCTGAGATGGCCTGGCGCGATAGTGCACTACAACTATGCCATCTTTAATTCGAGTTTCGTCAAGGTTGCCGTTACCTATTAATTTGCGGATTATAGGGTCGTTTTTTGCCGACCTCTCGACATAAACAACCGCAGGATTGAATGTTGCGCCACTTTCCCACCAATTTGAGGTAGGGCTTATGATTGGTTTACCATTATTAAGCCTTGTTACCTTTGGTTGCGAAGAACAAGTTGACATTCTGCCTCCATTCGGTTTTGTATATAGTTGTAATTGTTGTGCATCGAAACATATTATGTGGCTTAAGTTGCAGAATGTCAATATAAATAAAATATGTTTATTAAAATCAGTAAACATTTTTGATGCTAATATGTAACTACAATAACAAACATAAGTACTTTCAAAACAATAGGTTATAGTATTTTATCTGCAACCAAATATTGTAGTGTATTTATTTTTTAATCGGTAACATTTATAAAATTTTACAAATATTGCATAAAATTGTTATTGACAAGTAAACGAGCTTGTGTTAGTATGCCATAACAAGTATCCGAGCCATCAAGGCGATTATTATAGGAGGCTGACGATGCCGGTGGAAGCCAAGTTGAAAGTAAGAGATGTTGCGACAAAATTATCTGTTTCTACCGCAACAGTTTCGAGAACTCTCAATGGGGATTATGGCCGGGGAACAACATCTTTGGCCACTGCTACTCGTATTCTTAATTACTGCTTCAGCAAAGGATATCTCAGCAAAGAAGAGAAGGACAGCATTCTCCTTAAAATGAAAGTTAGGGTATCAGATAAAAAGATATTTAGTCTTTCATGCTTTGAGGGGCTTTGGAACTACAATGCGATTTTTTCCTCGGTTAGCAATTCGCTGCAGGACAGAGGACAGTATACAGGCTTTTATACGGTTCGGTCGGCTAATGATTTATGCCGTTTTCCACGAGATGAGGCAAGCGTCATACTGGTTTTCGGACGCATCATACCCAATACTTATGAGGCCTTGCGTGGATTCGAGATACCGGTTGTGATGGGCGACAACTATATACCTGGTTCAAACTGGAGTACTGTTAACAGCGATAATATTGGCGCTGCATCAAGAGCAGTTGAAATTCTTGCTGAATTAGGGCACAAACGCATTGGGTTTGTATGCCGCCACGAGGACTATCCACAGCGCACCTACAATTTACACCAGCGTCAAAATGGCTACATGATAGGTATTAATAATGCAGGCCTGAGTTACGATGGCCTGGTTGTTACCAAGGACTGCTCGAGAAATGATTATACGCCAAGCACGCATGAAGAAGTGCTGACTGATTTGAGAGAACTCGCCGAACGTGTCATAGCTTTAAAACCTATGCCGACGGCCGTTGTTGCGGGCAATGACCTGATTGCTCATGTTTTGCGTGTAGTCTTGCGGGAACAAGGTCTCAAAGTACCCCAGGATATGAGCATTATTGGATATGATGGCCAGCACAGAATCTCCGGCGTGATGGGCTTTGAGCCAATTTCCACGATGGTAGTCAATTGGGAGGAAATGGGGCGAGCCATGGTGGACTTAGCCACAGAGTTCGTACTCAATCCTAAAACTCACATTCGCCACGTATTAATTCCGGCAGAGTATGAGGATATGGGTACCGTTGCCCGATTGTGATTTATATTTTAATAGAGTCCTAAACATAACATAGGGTTCGTTTGCCGAATAAGGCAAGCGAAGCGAAGCTGGGGGGAGAAAGGAGCTGTGAAAGAAGTGTGATGAAAAAAGGTGTGAGTAGCCGTAAACAAGAATCGTGTATTTGTAAATTTTGTAACTTATTAGAAGAATTGGAGGAAATGAAGATGCGTATATTTTTAATGACTTTTGTGGTGGCGGTATTGATAGCAGTTTGGGTGCCGTCGGCGCAGGCTTTTTTGTTGAATGGAACGGTGGTAGATAACTACGACACCGTGTTGTTACCTGTTGATGGTACACAATGGCATGACGAGCGAGGTGCCGGATACCTGGAGCAGAACACTGCTCCTGAGAACTATGTTCTCGAAGGTACAGGCTCGATGGAGATGAATTATGGGCTTGACGGAGTAGGCTACGATCGAGTACCTCGCAGGTACAACATACCTGCCCTCGTTTCTACCGATGTAGTCGAATTCTGGTGGCGTAAGGGTAATATCGATGGTTCTGGCCCTGAATGTGTTCGCGAGATGATATTCTATTCGCCTGGTGGTGGAGTGGCACGTCTCGCTGTGGCTAATGGAGAGACTACTTATGTTGGGTGGCAGCATGTGTCCGCCCCCATCTCGAGTTTTGTCAGCACAGGTGATATCCCAATTGACTGGGCTCACGTTGATGCTGTCGATTACTGGATGAGTTCCTGGGGTTATGTAGGACCGTGGGGAGAACCGGGGAGTTATCAGATTATGCCAACTGGCGCATCGGTTTTCGTCGATGTTCCCGAGCCGGTAACTATGGTAATGCTCGGTCTTGGCGGATTAGCGATGCTAAAGAGACGCAAAGCCTAATGGTAAGTTGAATATTCGGCGGCGGCACGATAAAAAGCCGCCGCCGGATTCTATTAAAAGGTTGGTGGTGTATGCAGATAAGGCATTGGAGTTGGAATATTATTTAGGGGATAGAAAATGGAATTATCGAAAACATTATGTTATATGTCATTTCTTGTTATAGCAGCTTTTTTGATGCCTACATTTGCAGAAACACCAATTGGTCAGCTCGATTCATTCGACAATATTAATATTGTTGATGCGAACTGGGGTGATACTCGTTCGACTGGTCGTATGCTTCAGTCGCCTCCCGGCGAGGTGAACGAAGGCACAGGCTCGATGAAGATTAATTTTCAGCCTGGAATGCCCCCAGCTCATTATGACATTGAGGTAGTCAGGACTTTTAACCCGATTTTGGATTTTAACGATTATAAGAACCTGGCTATTACGCTTTGGGTGTGGAGCGATGATGTCAATGATTCAAGGCTCAGGGAGATTGTTTTGCATGACTCTAGCGCTAACGACCATGTTGGTCGTTTCAGTGTGCCGACTCTTAAGAACATTGGCTGGAATAAGGTGATAGCTCCACTGAGGAACTTTTCATGGACGGAGAATACCTACTTTAAGCTGCACCCTAACGTTGTCTTGTGGAACCAGATCACCCAAATAGGGCTCTGGACGGCTTGTAATCCGAAGCCAGGCAACCCGATTTATATGGATGATTTGCGGCTTGAGGTTGCTCCTGATGCTCCTGCGATGCCGTATCAGATGGCTTCGTTTGATGATATCAATGATGAGGATTGGCGTGACGATCGTGGTACGGGCCTTGTGCGGCAACAAAAGGTGGCCGATGGGAACGTAAACGAAGGAACAGGCTCGATGAGGATTGCGTTTACTCAACGCACATCAAGTAACTATGACATTGAACCAGTCATGGCTTTAATTCCAGCTTTAGATTTTACTGCTCGTAAAGACTGGGCTATTACGGTATGGGTGCGGAGCGATCTTGTCAATACAGATGTCAATAGTTCGAGACTCAGTACGAAACTCCATGAAATTATTTTGAATGACCCTGCCGGTCATAAGGGACGTTACAGGGTGCCAGTCCCGGAGATTACAGGCTGGACGAAGGTAACAGCCAACCTTATGGAGTTTATCTGGGAAGATGAATATCAGACTATTATTTCACCTAACGATGTCTGCCTGGATGCAATTGTATCAATTGGGTTGTGGACGACCTGTTATGGGGTTACAGGCAACGATTTTAACGATATTTATATGGATGATTTGTGGGTTGAAGAGGCTGCTGATGCCCTAAGCAAAGCGAAAATTGTCAATGCCGATAGAACTTTTAGTCCGATTAAGGTTGACGGCAATGCGGCGGATTGGGCGGCCCTTAATGACAGTGATGTCGTTGATTTCGACCTTGCATCGCTGCCGAGACATCCTTGCGGCAACCTGCACGTTAAGTATCGTCTTGCATGGGACCCCAATTACCTCTATATACTGATGCAGGAACAGCCAGGTGATGGGCTTGCTGTTGAAGCAACAAGTGCTGCTGATTTTAGAACTGTCGGCAGAGATACTTGGCATGACAATCTTGCATTGTATTTTGATTTTACCAACAACCGCCAGCCAGGCTTAGATGTGCATATCAGCCTGTGGTTGTACCTTGGACTGAGTTCGACAGGTCGTACAGACCTTACGATGGCCTGGACTAATGGCAGGTGGGGTAGCCTTTTGGCCCATGATCCCGTTGCCGTAGCTAATGGTTCTGTGGCGACGAGCGGCACCCTGGGCAGTCGTATTATAGAGGCAAAAATAAAGTGGAGCGATCTGGACAACGCGATAAATCAATGGCGTCTGCCTGAGGGCGGCCTTGCAGCCGCTGTTAAGCCCGGTTATATCTTTGGCTGCGACCCGCGTCTTAACGACCGTGAGGAGCTGGCTGGTTATGAGCCGTGGACAGCCGAAAAAGGCATGGCATGGTTCAATGGCAATCTGTGGGAGTATCGGCCAAGCGGCAGGGACATTTACAGCACTGATGTTCGGCTGGTATGTTCGGCCGCAGACCTCAACGGCGATTGTGATGTGAATTTTAAGGATTACGCACAGCTTGCCGAAAAGTGGTTCAACGCCGACTGTAATAATCTCAACGGTTTCTGCAATGGCGCTGATATTGTGATTGACGGCATGGTAAATAAGATAGACCTTGCCAAATTAGCCCAGGAATGGTTATCAGAGTAATAAGCCGGTTGGTAAACACTGGCTATTTAAAAATATATTTCAGAGTGTCTGATTTAAACAGTGGCTGGCGGCGTCTCTAAGACACCGCTGTTGTCTTTCATAAGAGGTATTGCTGTATGAAAAAGACAGATGGGTTTACTCTGGTCGAATTGCTGGTTGTGATTGCGATAATTGCGTTGCTGCTGGCAATTCTAATGCCGGCGCTGAGTAAGGCGCGCGAACAGGCCAGGAGGGTTGTCTGTCAGAATAATTTAAAGACGATGGCTATGGGAGATCAAATGTATGCGAATGACTCCGATGACTATCATGTTCCAATATATCTCGGGGTTAATCCGCCTCCAAGCGATTGGCTGTGGTTCAAGAATCCGCTGTTTGTAAAGATAATTGACATGAAAGGGCGAAAAAATACGGAAGAGGAGCAAGGTTATAAAGCCGAGACGCTGCCCAAAGATTACAAGTGTCCCACGGATAGACGGACAGTTGCTAATGGCGGTCTTTTTACAGGTGATGCGGCTGGGAACGTGAAAGGCGTGAGCTATGCTATGAACGAAATGAGTATATGGGGGAAGCCTGGCCAAAGGTGGCCTCGTTTTCCCAAAGGAATAGTGCATGCACTGAAGACAATGCAGGTGGTAAGACCGGCCGACAAAATTTTCTTTGTAGATGGACAGTGGTTTGCAACATATCGTGAAGGGTCTGATTATGAAAGGGTCTGGGACGTCGTCGGTGATAGGATGAGTGCCGTAGAATGGGATACGACGGCATACCGGCACAGTCAAGGCGCTAATGTTTTGTTCTATGACGGCCATGTGAAATGGATGTCGAAAAAAGAAATATATCCAAAGCCTCCTGGTCTCGAGGAACAGGAGCGGGCTCTTAATGCAATATGGGTACCAATTCCAGGCAAAGAATACTTGGATACACCTTAATTAAAGATAATTGTTGGTGGGATGGTAGATGAAGAATTCATATCCGGCAGTTGTTATGGCAATGCTCGCAGCAGTGTTCTGTGCTGGTGCTGCGATAGCGGCGCAAATCAATATACCACGGGTCGAGCTGATGCCGAACATGCCTGCGCCGTATCAAATGCGGGATTGGAAGCAGGTGGCGAGGGATTATGATAATTACGTCTTCAGTTTTACCCGCACGTCATCGTCGTCAGACTCATGGTGGAAAAAGTATCCGATTATATGGTGGGATACAGGGAAGGTAAATTATCCGTGGAATACGTTCGGGATGCCGTCCTATATAGGCAGATCCGACCAGACGAACGGTGGGGCGCATGAGTCTATAAACGTTCTTGGCGCGGTATTAGGCGGTGCGCTTGTCGGTATTGATAAAAGCAATCAATATGTGGCGGCCACCGGCCAATATTATAATTTCGCCCTGATGGAACAGCAGTACTACAACTTGAAAAACAACGAAAATATGGTGCTCAACTACACTTCGACCCGGTCGGGACAGTCGTTCTGGTATGAAGTGTTTCCACCTCTTTTGTTTTGTCAGTTGCTGGCAAAGTATCCGAATACGGGTTCGATGGAAACGCTGATGTCCAGCATGGCCGATCGGTTGTATAACGCAGAGGTGGCGATGGGCGGCAAGACGAGCCCGTGGACGGTGCCGAATTTTACGCACACGGCGTTTAATTTCGACACGAATCAGCCTTTTGACAACGGCGACTGGAAAGAGCCGGATGCGGCTGCCGGTTATGCGTGGCTCGAATATATGGCGTATGTGAAATGGGCTGCACCGCAGCATATTACGGGGGCGGACTGGGGTATTCAGTATCTGCTCAATCGTACTCAGAATCCGCTGTATGAGGTACTTCTGCCGTACGGTGCATATACGGCCGCAAGAATGAACGCCGAACAGGGACGCAGCTATGATGTTACCAAACTGATCAACTGGTGCTTTGAGCCAAGCACGGCGAGCGATGCTCGCTACGGCTGGGGTGTGATAGCGGACAGCCCATGGGGCGGATATGACTGCGACGGTTTGGTCGGCAGTGCGACCGACGGCGACGGGTATGCCTTTGCTATGAACACATTCCAGTGGGTGGCGGCACTTACGCCTATACCAAGGTATAATCAGGATTATGCGCGGGCTATCGGCAAGTGGATGCTCAATGCCGCAAACGCTTCACGCCTATTTTACACAAATGGCCTTGACGCAGCGCATCAGTCGAGCGAAAGCTGGTCGTACATCTATGACCCGTGCAATTGTATCAGTTATGAGGGATTGCGAAAAACGCCGCGGATTGTCGATAAGGCCGTATCCGACTATAACCATACTTATGGCACGGTAACGGGTACATACATCAATACGCTTGTCAAGGACGGTGTGTATCAGGTCTTAAAGGAGCAAACATCCGGGCTGTTAGACAAACTTGACCATGTGTGGGCATTGAACATTGCGGCAAGCGGCAGCCACACGCTCCACCTATATGGTCACTATCATGATGGCGGAGACGTGGATACCGGTTTTATTTTGTCTTATGCTACGTCACCAGGCGGTGCCTATACCGATATGTTTACGGTCAATAACACCAGCGGCGATCAGTACCACACATATAGCTTACCGTCAGGATTGAGCGGTGTAATCTATATAAAAACACAAGATACGACTCCGGACTCAAATGGCACCGGTAATGATACGCTGTATGTCGATTGGATGATGGTGATTACAGAGACGACGGCCTTTTCGCCGTATGCGATGGGCGATGGGTTGATGTGGGGTATGGGGACGGATTTTGCATTGTATGGCGCATCGCATGTCGGGATGCTGGGGGCAATAGTTGAGATGACCAATGTAGAAAAAATACTCCAGCTTGATTTGCTGGCGACGGATTACTACCATGCGAAGGCGTATCCGACGTATTTATATTATAACCCCTACGGAACACCGCAAACAGTAGATATGAATGTCGGCTCCGTTCCTACTGACGTTTATGATACCGTATCGCAGGAGATAGTTAAAATCAATGTTAGCGGTATTGTGGAAGTCAATATACCGGCTGATTCTGCAATGGTGCTGGTGTTTGCACCGGCTGGCGGGCAGGTTACGATCGATGGTACGAAAAAGCTGATCAATGGTGTGGTAGTGGATTACAAGACCAATACGGCATATCTAAACTGTGCGCAGGTGCAGGCATCGCCGCAGAGGCTCGCAGGCGACATCAACGGCGACTGCGTGGTTGATATGAATGATCTGAGTATTCTGGCGCAGAGCTGGCTGCTGACTGGTACTTCGCTGGGCAGGGTTGATATCGACGATGACAACAGCATCAATCTGTTTGATTTTAGTGCTCTTTCCGGTCAGTGGCTTATGTCAAATGTTCTGGCGGATGTACAAATTGAGTCGTTTGATAATTTTGCCGCAAACGACTGGTCTGATGGCTATGGTACAGGACTGATGTTGCAGGCGATCGATCCGAATGTTCATGAGGGCACTGGATCACTGCGAGTGAACTATGAGGCGATGACGCCGGGACAGTGGGATGTAAAACCAAGCAAGGTATTCAGCCCGGAACTGAACATGACCGGTGCGACACTGAGTTTCTGGTTGTGGACGGATCTGGTCAATGATTCAAAACTCAATCAGGTGATTGTGTTTGATTATCAGGGCAGAATAGCGAGGTATGCAGTATCGAAGCCCTCAAGCGTGGGGTGGACGAAGATCATTGTTGAACAATCGGTGTTTGTGCCAGATGCTTCGCCGCTCGACTACACTCGAATAATGAGGATGGAGTTCTGGTTCAGTACATGGGATACGCCGGGTAACTCTGTGTATCTCGATGATTTGCAGATGGCCGCGGGCAATCCGTGACCAAAGGGCGGCATATTGTGCAGCATGGTGAAATATGGAAAAGATGTTCGTAGTAAAACCCTGTCGATTTATATGACACCGTTTCGCAAACTTTCCTGAATACCAAT
>JAPLMV010000058.1 GCA_026386835.1 Planctomycetota bacterium
AATCAAAGATCGTGATGAATGGAAGTTTTATTATGATGAAAATTATTTCGATTTAATAAATCTTAAATTTAAAGAAGAATGCTTGGTGGAAATTCATCGACATCGGAAAAACTTTGAGCTACCTTAATCGTGGGGTACAAAAATTCATACGAGGAATTAAAGGTGTCCCTGTACATTTTTTGGGGAAATCTCGGTTAAGAGAAGAAACGGCACCCCAAACCCTTTAGACTCGGCTGCGCCTGTGGGGCAAATTAATAGAATACATTAGACCAAGCTGCATTTTTTTGCTATTTTCTACCAGTTGATGAAAGAAAAAACGAAACAAAAAAATATAACGGTCGGCTTTGTGGCGCTCAGAAAATTATTGACGAGAAAAAAAGGTTGGGTTATTGTTAATTTAACAAAAATGACGAAGTGATTAGGGGTCGTAAGATACCTCGATAGGCAAACAATGATTCCTGACCCCGTTTTTTCACTAAATCCTGAAAGTATTGAAAAAAGGGAGTAATTCGATGTTAAGTTTAAAAATTCTATCCCAAAATATTACAGAGGTTAGTTTATTGAAGTTAATTAGGAATTTTTTAATTAGCATTTTTTCAATGGGATGGATTTATTTATGTGCCGGTTCGGTAGCGGGATTATTTTACTGGTTAAAGGATTTCGGCAAAATAAAAGCTAATTTTATAGAATGTGATGTAAGCTATCAGATCGGTTTAGGTATCCTTAGCATTGGCATTTTATGGATGTTTTTTGCTCTTATATTTTGGGTATGTACTTTTACTTATAAGCTTTGTAAAAAGAGCAAATGGGGATTTGTAAATAGTGTTGTTCTGACAGCTATTTCTGTTGGGTGGTGCCTGCCTTTTTATCGCTTTGTATATTATATATTTAGATGGTTATTCTGGATTCAGGCTTCAGAGGTAGCTAAAGATAACAAAATTGAATATTCAAACTTATTCGAGACAAGTATTGTAAATTTAAAAATAAGTGCTTTTTGGCTAATGTTAGTAGTGGTAATTTGGGCTTTTTTCGCAGCCAATAAGCTCTGGCCGCCAAAATGCAAAAAACAAAATAATTAAAGCTTGTCCCTACCAAAAATTTTATCCGCAGTTGAATCTTGTCGGAAGCGGAGCGCTCTTTGGGGAGAAATGGGGTCAGGAATGAATGGCGTTTCCTTAAGGCGGTTAAGGCTTTATTATTGCCTCAAAAACAAGGTTTTTCTTTCTTAAGGAAATGCCATTCGGGTCAGGAATCTTTTTCTGGCCATATTTCCTTCCTCGAAATGAATTAAAGATGTCCTGGTACATTTTTTGGGGAAATCCGGGTTAAGAGAAGAAACGACAACTAAAACCCTTTAGACTCGGCTGCGCCCGTGGGGCAAATTAATAGAATACATTAGACCAAATCGCCTTTTTTTGCTATTTTCCATCGGCTGATGAAAGAAAAAACGAAACAAAAAAGGATAACGGTCGGCTTTGTGGCACTTGGCTGCCCAAAAAATATGGTCGATAGCGAAAGGATGCTCGCGCAAATCGCACAGGCAGGCATGGTCATAACCGCCCAGCCGCTTACCGCAGATGTCATTGTGATTAATACCTGCGGCTTTATCGCCCCAGCCAAGGCAGAGGCCATCGAGTCAATAAAAAAAGCTGTGGCCTCAAAGCACAAAGGCAATGTAAAAAAGGTAATCGTTGCCGGCTGTCTGTCGCAAAGGATGGGCAAAGAACTATTCAACGAAACAAAAGGTATCGATGCCGTTGTCGGTCTGGGCCAGCGCGACAACATCGTGCAAATAATCAGAAAAACCTTTCAATCCGACAAACCGCAGGCCTACCTCGCCCGGTCGCACGCCGCAATAAATGACGACAAAATAAGACTTCGCATCACGCCTGACCACTGGGCATATCTGAGAATAAGCGAGGGCTGCAACCACAGATGCTCGTTCTGCACAATACCTGCCATCAGAGGCCGTTTCATAAGCAAATCACAAAAGAACATCCTCGCTGAGGCACGGGAACTAATTTCCGCAGGCGCTGTCGAACTCAATATCATCGCTCAGGACGTTACTTCTTATGGCCGAGACCTGAAAATAAAAAACGGCCTGGCGACACTGCTAAAAAAACTTGAAAAAATCGATGAGTTGAAATGGATTCGGCTGCTGTACCTCTACCCGACAGGAATCACACAAAAGCTTATTGAAACCATCGCAGACAGCAAAAAAATTCTTCCCTATTTCGATATCCCAATCCAGCACATAAATAACCAGATACTCAAAGCTATGCGCCGTCCCGACAGCAAAGAGCAAATCTGTGAATTGATTGAAAAGCTTCGCTTGGCCATACCCGGTATAGTGTTAAGGACGACATTGATTGTCGGCTTTCCAGGCGAAACAGACAAACAGTTTGAAGAGCTTCTCGATTTTATCAACTGGGCCAGGTTCGACTGCCTGGGCTGCTTTAAGTATTACGCCGAAGAAGGTACGCCCGCTGCAAAGATGCCAAATCAAATACCTGACTCTGTCAAAAAACGCCGCCTGAAAACATTGATGCTCGCCCAGCAGAAAATTGCCTTTGCTAAAAACAAGGAAAGAGTCGGTGCCCTTCTTACCTGCCTTGTCGAGTCAGTCGATAAAAAACGCACCGGCCGGGGCCGCTTTTACGGCCAGGCGCCAGACATCGACAGTATCTGCATCATAAAAAACTGCACGGCAAAACCGGGCGATTTATTAAATACAAAAGTCGTCGGCACAAAAGATTATGATTTACTTGTCCGGCAAGTTTAACGTTGAATTATTGCCTCTGTGCAAGTAAACTTCCAATTATGCTGAAACTTGTTCCGAATATCCTGACGGTGGGTCGGCTTGTTCTGACCGTTTTTCTTCTGATTATGCTTCTGTATTCGCCAAACGCCCAGAACAGAACGTTATTTCTCGACGCCGCCCTGGTCATCTTTGTGATAGCAGGCATCACAGACATCGTTGATGGTCCCATTGCCCGGCACTACGGTATCGCCACAAAATTCGGCCGGATTATGGACCCGCTGGCTGATAAAATCCTTGTTTGCGGTGCCTTTATTTCATTCGCCTGGATTGGAGAGCCGACGCTTTTTAATCTCACCCCAACCACCTTGAAAATAATCCACTGGCTCGTAGCGGGCATTATAATCGCAAGAGAAGCTTATGTTACCATCCTGCGGCATACCGCCGAAGCCCACGGAATTAATTTTGCCGCAACTGCGTCAGGCAAAATCAAGATGTTCCTGCAATCATTTGCTATCGGGACGACAATTATAAAGATGGCTCATGCCCAGAACGTAAACTGGGGCTACTGGTTCATAAGCATCACTTTTTCAGTTATGCTTATCGGCACCGTTGTTTCTGGCCTTACCGCCACCCGCAGAGCATCATGGAAACAGTTTTCCCTCAATAATCGTCACTAATCAATGTATGTACGCCTTGTCCCAATCCTTCCAGACCGGCTCAAGACCATTACTTTTCAGCATAACGGATATTTCCGCTGCGCTGCGCGTATCGTTAACCTCAAATTGTTCGCCCACATCGGTTTGACCCGAATACCCGCCGGGATTGGTTTTGCTGCCAGCGCTCATCTTTGTAATGCCGAGCTTAATTAAATTGTCTCGTAATTTTGCTCTCTCACGAGTCGAAATCACAAGCCCCGCATCGGCAAAACACAGCCGCAGCGCCGTTATCATCTGCACAAGATTTTTATCGCTCAATAAGTGCTTAAACTGCGACGCCTCAACCTCACAGGCAGGACGCATTCTTGGAAAAGAAAACGACACCTGCGACCGCCAGTACCGCTTCATCAAATAGTGTGCATGTTCTGCAAGTGCCAGCGCCTCAACCCGCCAGTCGTTAAGACCCAAAAGAACGCCCAATCCTGTCTGACGCATACCAGCGCCCGCGAAGTCGTCCGGCTCGCGAAGTCTGCTGTCATAATCGGCTTTGGGCCCTGCAGGGTGATAATATTCATATAACTTGCGGTCGTAAGTTTCCTGAAAAATAGTAACGCCTTCAATCCCAGCCCTGAATAATCTGCCGTATTTCTCGCTGCTTAATCGATATATTTCCATCGAGATGCTGCTGAACTTGTCCCTGAGTCTGCCGGCCAATTCCTCAAGATAATCCACGCCGATAAATTTTCTGTCCTCGCTGCTGACAAGCAAAATATCCGTAAAACCTTCGCCGGCTATGATGTCGGCATCCCTGACCGCCTGGTCAATCGTTAATCTTGTCCTCTTGAAATCGTGCTTTTTGCTAAAACCACAATACATACAACTGTTGACGCAATAGTTGGATAGATACAGCGGTGCAAAAAGCCGGATGGTCTTGCCGAATCTTTGAACCGTAAGCTGATGTGCAATCTGCGCCATCTGCTCAAGATAATCCTGTGCAGCAGGCGAAACAAGCGTAAGCAGTCTTTCCAAGCGGTAAACACCCGCAGGCTCATTTAATACCCTCTCGACATCGTTTTTGCCGACCGCTTTTAATTTGTCAAGCCAGACCCCCTTGGGGGCAGGCCCGCTATTGCCATCGAGACCTTTTTGAGCCAGTATCGTCGCAATGTCGGAACCGATATATTTCTGTGTATCAATCATTCTTATCTACGAACTACGAACTAATAACTATGAACTTCTTAAGAATCCAGTCAGCGGACTCGATGCGTTTGCCGTCCTGCTCGCAGCCCGCGGGCCGCACTGGTACGCCATTCGTCCCGCCTGAACAGCGAGCTTAAATGCCTCTGCCATTTCTTCGGGCTTATCCGCCGTAGCGATTGCCGTATTAACCAGAACCGCATCGGCGCCCATCTCCATCGCCTCAGCCGCATGAGAAGGCAATCCAAGACCGGCATCTACAACTACCGGAACATTTGCCTGCTCGATTATAATCTCAATCGCCGCCCGAGTTTTTAACCCCTGATTTGAGCCGATTGGACTTGCCAGCGGCATCACCGTCGCCACACCTGCATCCTGAAGCCGCTTTGCAAGAACAGGGTCCGCGTTGATATAAGGCAGCACAACAAATCCTTCCTTTACCAAAATCTGGGCCGCCTTTAACGTCTCAACTGGGTCCGGCAGCAGATAATACGGGTCAGGCGTAACCTCGAGTTTGAGCCAGTTAATCCCAGTCGCCGCACGCGCAAGTCTGGCAAGCCGAACCGCCTCCTCGGCACTGCGGGCGCCTGACGTGTTCGGCAGCAGCAGGTATTTACTGCTGTCGATTGCGCTTAACATATCGTCATCCTTATTTTCAATATCCACCCTCCGCAGCGCAACGGTAACAATCTCCGTACCTGACTTTTCAATCGCACGGGACATAATACTGTTCGATGCAAACTTGCCTGTCCCGACCATCAGCCGGGACTTGAATTCTCTGCCTGCAATAACCAAATTATCCGCCATTTCTAAACCTCACTTTTCACAAGCGACGAGTCCCGAGCGACGAGCGACGACTTTACCCGCCCGGCACAAACCGCACCAATTCGATACTCTGACCTTTGCTGAGCTTTGTCTTTGCGAATTTTTCACGCTCTACTATCAGGCCGTCAACCTCAGCCACGACCGTCGCTGTCTCAATACGCAACTGCTCCAGCAACTCGGCTATCGTTTTCGGCATCTGCCCTGCTGGAAATTCCCTGTCAACGCCGTTAATTTTAAGCATTTCCATATTCTCTTCCTGTACGCTGAACGCTGTACGCTATACACCATCCATCAAAACCTCAATAATCGCATTTGCCTGATGACAGGCCGCTATTCCAACCCTCGCAGCGGTTAGTATCTTGACCGAATCAATCCCGCTTTTACCGTCGCCGACAAGTATAAACCGTTTCGACACCTGTCTGGTCTGTATCGCATTACTGTTTCCGTAGCCTGCCAGCCCGCTTGCCGAAACCACGATTACATCCGGCATTTTACTTAGTACCGTTTCGACTATCATTTGTTTTTCCTCTGCCTTGTCGAAACACTCTGCTATCACATCCGCATCGCCGAAAATCTTCGGCACATTGTCAGCCGTCAGTTTGAGCTGATGACCCTCAATTTTTACATTGGGATTTATCCGCCGAAGGTTCTCCGTCATTGCCTCGACCTTGCCTCTGCCAAGCTGGTCGACAAAATACTGCTGCCTGTTGAGATTGCTTTCCCCGACCTTGTCAAAATCAGCAATTATCAGCTTACCAACATTGGTTCTTGCCAGCGCCAAGGCTACATTGGAACCAAGTCCGCCAAGACCTGCTATACCTACAACTGCTCGTCCAAGTTTTTCCTTCATCGAAACCATCGTTTTTCTGCCGACCGCAAAAATTGACTATTTACTATTGAATATTGACTATTCTAAAAACATATAACAACCGTAACCAAATAAATACCAGGGGGAAACAACCGCGAAGAAAGTTAAGAATCGGCTTTTAATAAAAGCAATAGAAAATAGTAAATTGTAAATAATCAATTCTATTTTGCCTTCCTTCGCAGGTTCTAACCTGATCAGGTTCAAGGGTCACCCCGATTTTGTCGGGATTTCTCAGCTTTGAGCCATTTTACCCAAAGCTCCCCTGGCTTATTCAATTCAATCGAATATTATACTATCAAACCTCAAAATCTGCAAGTCTTTTGTACTCAAACTTAGGGGTTTCCTCGTAAGGCTCAAAGACATACACGAAGACGCTTTTTAAGGCGGCAGATAGGAAATATTGAAAAATAAAAGGCAATTCGAGGAAAATCAGGTATAAGTCTTTTTTACAGGAGGATTGGCTATGTCCAGAAATGAGAAGAACAAGTCCACCACACAGATGGTGGACAAGAATTTGTTTATTGTGATGGCGGCAGTTGTCGTGTGTTTTGCCTTTAGCCCGCCGCAGGCGGGGGCCGGTACTTGGCCGGAAAGACAAAAGCTTCTTGCCTCGGATGGCGCTGCTTCGGAATACTTTGGAGATTCAGTCTCTATCAGCGGCGATTATGCAATCATGGGGGAGTATTTCGATAATGACAAAGGATTCTTGTCCGGTTCTGCATATATATTCAAATGGAACGGAACAAGCTGGAGCCAGCAGCAAAAACTGACCGCCTCGGACGGCAATGACAAGGACGAGTTTGGCGTGTCTGTTTCTATCAACGGCGATTATGCGATCGTGGGGGCGTATTACGAACAGTCCGCAGGAACCGACTCTGGCTCGGCTTATATATTCAAACGGGATGGCACAACCTGGAGTCAGCAGACTAAATTGACCGCCTCGGATAGCAATGCCTACGACCGCTTTGGCCATTCTGTTTCTATCAGCGGCGATTATGCCATCGTGGGTGCGTATGGCGATGACGTTAATGGAAGCTACTCCGGCTCGGCATATATATTCAAATGGAATGGGACAAACTGGGTTCAGCAGCAAAAGCTTCTCGCCTCGGATGGCGCTGCCTACGGCCGCTTTGGCCATTCTGTTTCTATCAGCGGCGATTATGCAATCATCGGGGCTAGCGGCCGTGGCGGCAGCAACATAGGCTCGGCTTATATATTCTTTCGTAGTGGGGCAAGCTGGAGTCAACAGGCAAAGCTTCTCGCCTCGGATGGCGCTAACTTTGATTACTTTGGCGATTCAGTCTCTATCAGCGGCGATTATGCAATCGCAGGTGCTTGGGGCGATGATTTTGACGATGACCACTTGGGACAGGCTTATGTATTCTTTCGTAGTGGGACAAGCTGGAGTCAGCAGGCAAAATTGACCGCCCCGGACGGCGCTGCCTCGGATTACTTTGGCTATTCTGTTTCCATCAGCGGCGATTTGGCAATCGTAGGGGCGTATGGCGATGACGATAAAGGAAGCGATTCAGGCTCGGCTTATGTATTTCTTCGTAGTGGGACAAGCTGGAGTCAGCAGGCAAAGCTTCTCGCCTCGGATGGCGCTGCCTCGGATTACTTTGGCCAATCTGTTTCTATCAGCGGCGATTATGCAATCGCAGGTGCTTGGGGCGACGACGATAAAGGAACCAATTCCGGCTCAGCGTACATTTATTATCGAAGTTGTTATATAAGCGGCACAAAGTGGCACGATAAAGATGGAGACGGTCATCTTATAGGAGATACCGAAGAGCAGGTAATTCCGGGCTGGAGGATTTACGTAGATGCAAACGAAAACGGTCAATTCGACACGGGCGAGCCAAATGCGCTCACCGATGCCAATGGTAACTACGTTCTGACAGCCCCAAACGGTACCTGTGTGCTGGCTGAAGAGGCCAGTCCCTGCTGGGAACAAACCTATCCCGGCGGCAACGGCACTTACAACATCACCCTTGCAAAGGGCCAGCTTGTCGAAGGATACAACTTCGGCAATGCCCGGCCTTTTGAAATCTACCCATCCATCTGGCAAAAACACCAGCAGGATAAATTAACCGCATCGGATGGCGCTGCCGGGGACAACTTTGGCATTTCGGTTTCTATTAACGGCGATTACGCCATAGTCGGGGCTCACAACGATGACGACAAAGGAAACGCTTCCGGCTCGGCTTATATATTTTCACCTGACGATGTAAACTGCAGCGATAGGGACCAAACAGCCAAATTGACTGCATCGGATGGTGCAGCCTATGACCAGTTTGGCTATTCGGTTTCTGTAAGCGGCGATTACGCCATAGTCGGGGCTTTTGGTGATGACGACAAAGGAGGCGAATCCGGCTCGGCATATATATTCAAACGGAATGGGACAAACTGGGTTCAACAGGCAAAACTAACCGCCTCGGACGGCACTGGCGGTGACTACTTTGGCATTTCGGTTTCTATTAACGGCGATTACGCAATAGTCGGGGCTTATGGTGATGATGACAAAGGAAGCAGTTCAGGCTTGGCGTATATATTCAAACGGGATGGCACAACCTGGAGCCTGCAGGCCAAATTGACTTCCTCGGACGATCCTAACTACGACCACTTTGGCAGTTCAGTTTCTATCAGTGGTGATTTGGCAATCGTGGGGGCGGATGGCGATACCGCCAATGGATACGACTCCGGCTCGGCGTATATATTCAAACGGAATGGGACAAACTGGGTTCAACAGGCAAAACTAACCGCCTCGGACAGCACTGGCGGTGCCTACTTTGGCAATTCGGTTTCTATCAGCAGCGATTACGCTATCGTCGGAGCTTATCTCGATGACGACAAAGGAAACTCCTCTGGCTCGGCGTACATATTCAAACGTGATGGTTCAACCTGGAGCGAGGAGGCCAAGCTGACGGCGTCGGACGGCGTTGCCGGCGACCGCTTTGGCCAATCTGTTTCTATCAGCGGCGATTATGCAATCATCGGGGCGTGTTTGGATGACGACAAAGGAAGCGACTCCGGCTCGATATATATGTTTGGTAAAACTGTATGCCCCAGGGCAGACCTCAATGATGACTGTAAGGTGGATTTCGCTGACTTTGCAAACTTTGCCGATTGGTGGCTATA
>JAPLMV010000179.1 GCA_026386835.1 Planctomycetota bacterium
TCATCACGCTCTTTCTGGCGTTCCTTCCCCTCTGCCTCTTTAGCTTCACGCTTTTCCTGTGCCTGTACATCCAGTTGACTCTTAACATATTCTTTGTGAAGCGAGGGCGGATACCATTCATCCTCTGCGGAAGCAATCTGATATGATTACGGCTGCAGAAGGTCCGCCTACACAGCGGGAATGATGAATTGAAGCATACGCACCTTTATACCGCCGGCTGGAAACTGCTCGACATCTTCTATTACTTCCAACATATTCTTATTGCGGTCTATCTCCGCTCGCGGTAATGTCTGCCAGTCGCTCCAGCTTCCGTCCGCAAACTGATCCTGCCTTTGCAATTCTACCGCCGCAAAAACAGGCTGTGCAAGGCACGGGTCTCGCCATTCTTCCTTGACGCCCTTGCCGGCAAAACTTTCGTAGAAATTGGCATATAATCCTGAAACATCAAATCTTCCCTCAACCGTTACTAAATCAAGGTCGTTGGGCTCACTGTTTGTTTTACTGTATTCGTGCTCTTCATCGACAACCATGGTCGGTATATACGCTACTGCCCGGATATGCTCGACTGATACATCGTCGACTTGACCCATCGAAGGAATACGATATTTGCCGTGGATGACCACGTCGCTAAGAAAAGCGGGCTGAGGCGGGTAAAGATTGCCGTCGATACTTCCTGCAGCTAAATTGAGCTTGGCAAGAAAATCGTTGATTATCGACTTCTGTGCCGGCTTAGGTTCAGGCGGCTGCTCAAGCTTATATTTCAAAGACTCCGCTTCATTGAAAATGTAAGTATCTATCTCACCTGGACTGAATTTCTTATTGTCAAATTCGACGTAGTTTGGGCTTATCAGGACACGTGTTATCAAAAGCCACAAACACACAATTCCAATTATGGCAAAAACCATTTTTTCTATATGTGATTCAAAAAAATTGCCGCGTTTTTCACTCATTTGATATTTTTTCCCGTTTCAGACTTGGTTAATCCTTTAGTTAATACCGGCTTGATTGCTTCATAACCGCTCTTATTAAAAACATATTCGCACACAAGATCCAGTTTTACCACCGCATCATTGCCGTAGCGGTAAAGCTGATGTTCCTTGCTTTCCCTGATTATCGGCGACATTTTACTGTCTAAAATCGTTATCTGGTTATGCTTAAAAACCGAAGGCGAATCTTTGCCTGAAAAACCCATGAACTTGTGTTCTCTGGACGTACAAAGCTGCAGCATGAACGGGACAACTGCTTTTACCCTGACCAGCACTGATACAGTAAAATGAACAATGTCGATATCGCGACTGCATATTCTTGTCGTATAAGATTCTGTAAGCCCGTCTTCTCTGGTAATAACATAATGAGGCTGAATGTTGCTTGTTTTTTTGGACTTTTCGCTCTTGTCATTGCTTTTCGAGAAACTTACGGACATAACCCGCTTTACCGGTGATGTTAAAACACTGCTCGACCCTGAATCCATTACACCAACCGTATTGATAATATCCTCGGTAATCCAATATCCCAGTTGCCAATACCAGCAGTCCTCGACCGCCTGATTTGCCCCGACATATTCGTACTCATCCACCACCCAGATGTGCCTCCAGTTCGCTATCTGTAGGACAGTCGCGAGCATCTATTCTCTCAAGCATCTCTTCTATTTTGCTTCGAAACTGCTTGCCGAATTCCTTGAAAATCAATGGCGACTTTTCATTCGGTTCGAGAAATACTCTGTAGCTTAATAATTCCCTTTCAGAACTGCGCCTGGCCAAAAGAGCTATCTGGTTGGCATCCTCAACGTAAACCTGCTGATAGTCACGCTCCTTCTCCCACTGTTTAACGGGAACCACATCTTTGCTTAGCTGTTTGACTTTATTCCCGCCACCTTGAACGCTTTCCTTACCCACCTGTTCCCTGAGTTTTGCACTCATTAGCTGGGTTGGTATAAAAAGAATCCCCGCAACAAGCAATATAACTATCGGAATCACCAGTGAAGAGTAATCTCTGATGAAACTTAGTTTTTGTATAATACCCTTAAATTTTGAAATATCCATTATCAGCTCACTTATTTAGTCTTTTGATTTTTACGGCTAACCCTGTTTTAAAAACAGAAAAAACTCCCTTGTATTATTACGTTAATCAGTAATCAACATTCTCATCTTTTTTCTTGCTGCCTTTCTTTGGGGTACTTTCCTTGGAGGCATTTCCCTTGAATGCCGCGGCAGGTGACTGATTTGCTTGGGACCCAAATGCCGGCATAGTCGTTGTTGATTTGCCCGGCATTGCACCCTTGCCTAGCTCCCCGGTAGCATCTTTCCATACGAATTTAACATCTAACCGGAACCAGTGGTCGTTCACTTCATACATCTCCTTGCCGGTCTTGATATCAATCTTTTTCTTTCCGTTATTATCGATAGCCACTGTCTTGCTGATTGTCTCCTTTGTCATCGGGTCCAACAGCACCTGTTCGCCCTCGTCTGATCTCATTGCCTTTGGCCTTTTTACTTTAGACTTTGTGGTCGTAAGACCTATGTTGGGCATCTCACCGCCCACTGACATTTCACCGATCTCCAGCTTAAACTGCTCAATGCTGTTTTTTCTATACAGTTCAAACGGACTGTTGCCGTCGGTTACAAAGTCGTTAA
>JAPLMV010000143.1 GCA_026386835.1 Planctomycetota bacterium
CATATTGACGGCGGAGAAGACCTCGTCAACATTAGGCAGTTCGAGGATGTCGGATGTAATTATGTTTGGAATGACCTCTTTGATAAAGCCGCCTCCGCTGCCGAGTTCGGCAATGATTTTGTTTTGGACAGGAGACACGGCTTTTTCGAGCTGTTTGTAAAAGTCGATGTATATTCTTCGAAGAAAAAGTTTGCTCTGTGCAATTTTTGCGTGCAGCATCGTAACAGCGGGGTCGTCGAGATTATTGATGTCCCTTGTTTGCGGGAGTTTAAGCCATTCGAGTATCTTCATAGTTAGCCCAGTTTATTTTTTAAAATCACTTAGTTTAGTCGCTTGCGATGTCGGCACCGAAGGGGGGTGCAGAAAATCAGACAATCCCGGCTGATAGCAGAACCTGACGCGGTGATTTCCTGTTGATAGTCCAACGGATTTAAATGTTCCAAAAAGCAATTCCATATCAGCGGGCTTATCATCCACAAAGACCTTCCAGCCCGGACACCAGTTATCGATGAAAGTAAAGTACCCATTGACGGGGGCATTGATTTCCCAGATTAGCTCATCGCCGTTATAAGACACAAGTTTGCCGGTATTCCTGCAGCGAGCCGCATCGTTTAAGAATGATGCGACAGTAACGTGTTCTATGGATTCGGAGAAGAAAATCTTTGTACCGTCCCTGACGCCGAGCAGTATTCTTCGGGCTTCAAGCTGGTTTTCCGTTTCCCTGAGGAATTTGACATATCGATTGAAATACCAGTTTGGAACAATGCTGGTGCTGAAGTTTGGTCTAAGAGAAATTGTGCTTTCGTAATCAGTGCGGGCATAGCGAAACGAGAGTTCATCTATTTGTGCGACGTCCAGCTTAAAGCGTTCAGGGATGGCGTTACTTTGGTATGACCACATATTGGCGCCGACAGGCCTCATCTCAACAATCGCTGCGAGTATCAGGATAACAAGCACTGTTATGAGTGAGGAATTTGATTTAAGCCGAAACCGGCTTGAAAAAATTATTATTAGAAGAACCGCCAAAAATGCGGCAGCACCGGTTATGAGGAAGGTTGCATCTTTTGAGGATACATTTTTGAAAAACTGCTGCCAGTACGTATCGTAAATTTTATTTCGATACAGATAGAGCTGAACGGCAATTACAACAGCATAAACTGCAACGGTTGTTACAATCGGCATCCAGGTCTGCGAATTCTTTTTGGCTTCTGGTTTTTGCGAAATACAATAATCAAAGGATGCATAAGCCAGCGACAGTAGCCATGCGATAATGGGAACAAGAACGATGTTGAGCCGGCCCCAAACACGAAGGGCGGAGAAGCCTGGCATGTATTTCCACAGAAAAATAAACAAATATGAGTTGCGGCCGTAAGTGATATAAGTGATAACCGCAATCCAGATTATTAAAAATAGTTTTATCCATCTGTCATTAAGATTTGCAGGCGCCTGGTCATCTTTTTGTTCGGCACGGGCAGCGGAATTACGCCGCAGCAGGTATAAAAATATAATCAAAATCGCCGTTATGCTGAAAAAGTACCAGCCCTCGGACTGCGAGGCAGGCGGATATACAAGCGAGCCGACCGTATCCTCGAAATTAAATATGTGCTCGGTTGAATAATCGAAATTCTTTCCTGTGCGGTCGGTTGTCTGGGTCATAAGGTTTTGTAAACCCAGCAAATACGGGCCGCATAATAAAATTGAAACTACTCCTGCCGCTGCAAGAGTTATCAATGCCTGCCTCCATGGAATCGAGGTAATGCCGAAAAGCCGCATGCGCAGGGGCTTTATAAGAAAAACCAGCATGTAAGGCACAATGAGAAATGGTACGTAAAAAACATAATACGGATAGCCTGCTGTGCACAGACACGTTACAGAAAAAACCAGAATGGCCGCTGCCGTCAGAGCTTTCTTACGCGAACCCGGCAGCATGATTTTTGTCAGGGCATAAAGTATCCATGGATACCAGGCGGCTGAATGAACGGCGTTGGGAAACCTCAGTATTTCTGCCGTTTTGAAACTGACAGACATAACCAGAACTGCAAAAAGGACAGCTCTGAGATTAGTATTGAGCAGCCGCAGCCACATAAAAAGTCCGAGGGCAAAAATAGAAATGCCGATGACTGTAAAAACCTGGTAATCGAGCGGGCTGAAGCCGCCGAAAATTTTATACCAGATAAGCAGCAGAAAATTGAGCGGATAAAAAGTTTGGCTGAACGGGTTTGTAAAAAAAGGAAAACCGGCCGCCTCAGCCGGCGACCAGAGAGGTAAGTGAAAGTTGTCCATGCAGCCCAATAGATAAAGTTTGTGCTTATAGTAAAAATTAATAAAATCATTGCCTATTGCGGTGTATTTGCCATCTATGGTGAAGACGTGATTAAACAGGTACAGTACAGGCCAGCAGAAAACAAATGTTGGCAGAAGCAATTTTACCCAGAACCGCCGCCGGCCTGAGAGTGTCGGTATGTTTTCCAGCTTATGTTCGGACTTTTTCTTTTCCCTGGCCTTCACAATTTATACCTCCGCCGCAGGACCGGTGTTGAGTTTTTTGTTTTTGCCCTGATGTGCATCTTCAAGCAGGTGTTCGAGTGTCGGACGGGGCTTTGCTATGACGGCGATCTGGTAAGAAAACAGGCTTTTCGAGAGGAATATTAACAGCCTGTTTACCCGCAATAGAAAACACGCCAGGGGTCTGTCGCCTATTGCCAGCGGAAACGGAGCGGGTATGCCGTACTTTTTCACAACGTCATATCCATTTATTTCGAGCGTTCTTTGCAGAGTCGAAAAAGTGAACAGTCGCGTATGATCCATATCGAGCACACCTCGCTTGCCGTAGTTGAAACTGTCGAACAGCAGGGCTATTCTCAAAGTGAAAAAGGCAATATTTCCGGTTGTTATAATAACATTCGGTATATCGCGAGAAAAACGCTGTCTTAGAATTTGCAATAATCTTTCCGGCGATTTTAAATGTTCAATGATATCCAGCGCCAGAATGTAATCGACCTTTCCGAAATCCTCGTTGAATTCATATTTGTCGACATCGGTCTCGACGCATTTCCAGGAGTTCTCGACAGCTTCCGTCCGGATTTGCAGGTCAATCGACACGGTTTTTGCATTTTTCTGGGCTAAACGCTTTGCCATAAAGCCAGGCCCGCAGCCGATATCCAGCACGGTAGAGCCGCCCGCTACCTGGTCGAGTGCAAACTGCTGAGAACTCGAATATCCGAATTTTTCCTTATAACGATAATTTGAAGATGGTTCGTAATCAAACTTCGGATGGTAGTAGATGCCCAGCCGCATTACCCTCGAAAGTATGCTCGAGCGGATAACTCGCACGGCGTACCTGATTCCCTTGACTCTCGAAATTTCATTGCCGTAAAAAGTTGGAACGGTAATTTCTCTGATGCGCTTGTGATTATCCAATAACTGGATAATAATGTCGGTATCGAAGTCAAAATAATCGCTGTTATGTTCGAATGGTATGGCTGCCAGAGCCGCAACGCTGTAGGCGCGATAGCCGGTATGAAATTCCGAAAGGCGGCAGTTCAGGATACGGTTCTGAATGAAGGTCAGCAGTTGATTGCCCAGCCATTTGTGCAGAGGCATTCGTCCCTTCAGTGCATCGAGCCGGTGAATCATTCGCGAGCCGAGCACTGCGTCGGCCTGGCCGGTGAGAATCGGTTCGAGCATCTGCCCGAGATACTCAGGTGCGTATCGGCCGTTTCCATGCAGCAGCACAACGGCATCAAAACCTTTTTTGGCGGCATAGCAATAACCGATTTTCTGATTGCCGCCATAACCCTGGCTTTTGGGGTTGTAAAGAATTGTAAGATTCCATTGCGGATGGCGGCGGGAAAAATCATCGGCAACATAGAAAGTTTTGTCCGGCGACTGGTCGTCGATAATAAGAATTTCAGTATAAAAACGATTACTTTCCCATATATCTTTTGGAATACGTTCGAGGACAGATTCGATGGATTTTTCATCGTTGTAGCAGGTGATAAAAATCAGTACCTTTTTTATGGCTCCTCGTGCCGCAGTGGAATTATTAGTATTTGTGCTGGTATCCTGCATAAAAGCCGGCCTAATGCCCCTTTCCGAGCCATTTTATTTTTTTAAAGGCCAGCCAGCTCATTTTCAAAAGGAGCCAGCCGTGCCTGAACCGGCTGATACTTGTCGAGCCGTAGGTTCTTGCCCGATAGTTGACCGGCACCTCGATGACTTTGAGGTTCTGCTTTACCGCGCCAAAAATAAGGTCGAAATCGCCGAACGGGTCGAAGTCGCCGAAGTAGGAGCGGTTTGCGGAGATAAGCTCGTAGTCCTGTTTGCGAATCATTTTTGTACCGCAAAGGGTGTCCCTGAACCTTTGGCCAAGCAGCCAACTGAACAGCATTCCGAAAAATTTATTGGCGATGAGATTAAGAAACCGCATTGCCTGTTTTTCCATCGGGTATACCAGCCGAGAGCCGTTGATGTACTCGCCTTTGCCGTCCCTCAGTGCCCTGTAAAATTTCGGCAAATCCTCAGGCGGGGTCGTAAGGTCGGCATCCTGAATTACGAGTATATCTCCTTTTGCCGCCGCAAAACCCTTTCTTACCGCATCGCCTTTGCCGATTCCGCCGCCCTGATGGATTAAACTGATTTTGCGATGTGGATTTTTCTTAATCTGCTGTTCGATTTCCTCTGCGGTCCCGTCGGTGCTGTTGCCGTCGACAAAGATTATTTCCGTTTCGCGACCCATCGGCGGGATGCGCCTTATCGCATCTTCGATATTGCCCCGTTCGTTTCTGCACGGGACTATTACCGAGACGGACAAATCTTCATCGTGCTTTGGAACAGGTGCGGGGCGGGCTATCACCAGGTTGACAAGATTAAAAACACGAAATCCAGGCAATAGCGAAAGAAAATAATTGCAGAGGATTGTCAGAGGCGGGATGCGCTTCGGCAAAAGCACAAAGGAATCCGAGCGGATTACATCGAAGCCGGCCAGGTTGAGCAGATTTTCTATATCATGCGGCGGCAGCCAGTTCAGATAGGGATTGGGCCGACGGACTCCCAAAGATGAGCCCAGCCGCATAATCCCTTCCCACAGATAGTTGTAATAGGTTACTACTATGCGAGTGCTTTCGGTAGTCAGCGGGCGGATGCGTTCAAATATCTGCTGAATGTCATGCCAGTATCCCAGTGAATTGCAGATGATGACGTAATCGAATTTTTCATTGAGATTTAATTCGTTCAGCTCTGCGGTATGGAATTTTAGATGAGGAAATCTTTTTTTCGCAAGCTCAATGCAGGCCGGGTTACTGTCAACGCCTACGCCATAGGCCGGCTGAACCGCCACCAGAAGGTCGCCGCACTCGCAGCCGACATGCAGAACTTTGCTGTTTGGGCGGACGACGAATTTATAAATCTTTTCGAGCCACCTGTAGTAATAGACGTTGCGTTTTCGCCAGCGGAGCAGGGTTTCGTTGTCAATGGCAGCGGCAGAATTAACTTCTGTCGGGTTTGAGTTATGAATACCTGTACTGGCCATAAACTTATTGCCTCAAATGTTCACTGATACTGTCGGTATCGGGGTTCTCAATTACGCCTTTTTCAGTAATTATCGCCGTGATAAGAGCGGCCTCGGTTACATCAAAAGCAGGATTGTAAACATCCACGCCTTTTGGTGCAATTATTTTATCGCCGAGACAGGTAACTTCCTGTGCCGGCCTTTGTTCAATGGGGATTTGGCTGCCGTTTTTTATGCCCAGGTCAAACGTACTTGATGGTGCGGCGATGTGAAATGGGATATTGTGTTTTTTTGCAAGGACAGCGACAGAGTAGGTGCCGATTTTGTTTGCAGCGTCGCCGTTTGCAGCGATGCGGTCTGCGCCTGTAAAAACGGTGTTGATTTTTCCCTGCTTCATCAGCCAGCCGGCCATGTTATCGCAAATTATGGTAACATCGATACCGGCCTGTTTAAGCTCCCAGGCGGTCAGGCGGGAACCCTGTAAAAGGGGACGTGTTTCATCGGCATAGACTCTGAATTTTTTCCCCTTTTCATGCGCCTCAAACATTATAGACAGCGCCGTCCCGCGGCCGGCGGTCGCCAGGGCGCCTGCATTGCAGTGAGTCAGTATGCTGTCGCCCTGTTTGATAAACTTCTGACCGTTCTCGCCTATCCGCAGGCACATAGCCGCATCTTCCTGAAAGATTGAATTTGCCTCGTTTAGCACAATATCTTTGAGTGTTTGTAAATCTGTTGCGGGTTTATCGGCAGCGAATCGCTCCACTTTTTTTACGACTCTGTCCATCGCCCACACTAAATTCACGGCAGTTGGACGCGATGAAGCGAGACGCTCACGGGCCTTATTAAGTGCCGCAAAAGCCATTTTCAAATCGCTGCTGTTATTTAATTTTTGAATACTTAAGACAAGGCCGTATGCACCCGCTACGCCGATAGCAGGAGCACCTCGTACAGCAAGGGACTTTATCGCATCAAAAAGCTGCTCAATATTTCGACATTTGAGCATAACCACATCAGACGGCAGACGCCGCTGGTCTATCAGCTCAAGAAAGCCATCGGTATCGCCGACCCACTTAAGTGCGCTTGTAATCATAATCAGCCCCCATGATTTTCAGCCTCTGCAAGAAGTTTTGCCTTCAGATATTTTGCGGTGTAGCTTTTGTCGTTTTTGATAATTTCCTCAGGAGCGCCTGCTGCAATAACATAGCCGCCTGCGTTTCCGCCTTCCGGGCCCAAGTCTATAATATAATCTGCCATTTTGATTACGTCGAGATTATGTTCGATGACCACAACGGTATTTCCCATATCGGTCAGCCGCTGCAGAACGTTCAGAAGATTATGAATATCGGCGAAGTGCAGCCCGGTCGTCGGCTCATCGAGCAGGTACAACGTGTGGCTTGTGGCGGCCTTGCCTAATTCGGCGGAAAGTTTTATCCGCTGGGCTTCTCCGCCCGACAGCGTCGTCGATGACTGGCCCAGGGTCATATACCCAAGTCCGACATCGTTAAGGGTTTTCAGAAAACGCGTAATCGTCGGAAAATTTGTGAAGAACTCCAGAGCGTCCCCGACCCGCATATCGAGCACGTCGGCGATGTTTTTGCCTTTATAGGTAACCTGCAGCGTTTCGGGGTTGAATCTTGTGCCTTTGCAGCTCTGGCAGGTAACATACACATCGGGCAGAAAGTGCATTTCAATTTTCTTTGTGCCCTGTCCCTGGCAGTATTCGCAGCGGCCTCCTTTGACGTTGAAGCTGAACCTCCCGGGCTTGTAGCCGCGGATTTTCGCTTCTCTTGTCATCGAGAACAATTTTCGTATTACATCAAAAACGCCTGTATAAGTGGCTGGATTGCTTCGCGGCGTTTTCCCGATGGGCGACTGGTCGATTTCTATGACCTTGTCAATCAGCGAAGTGCCGATAACGATTTTGTGTTGGCCAGGTTTTTCACGCGAGCTGTACAGCCGGCGTTTAAGAGCTTTTAAAAGAATTTCGTTCACTAATGTGCTTTTGCCGGAACCTGAAACGCCGGTAACGCAGGTAAAAACGCCCAGCGGGAATTTGACGTCGATGTCTTTGAGATTATTCTCCGTTGCGCCTTTGACTTCGATGCATTTCCTAAGACTGTATCTTCGTCGCCGCAGCGGCATCTCGATTCTCTTTTTGCCGCTTAAGTATTGTCCTGTCAGGGAATTTTGGCAATTGATAATATCATCAATTGTACCTTGTGCGACGAGTTCACCGCCGTGCGCACCTGCTGCCGGGCCGATATCTATGATATGCTCGGCACTTTTAATAATGTCCTCATCGTGCTCAACCACTATAACGGTATTTCCTATTCTGCAGAGATGCTCAAGTATGCCCAGCAGCCGGGCGTTGTCGCGTTTGTGCAGACCTATTGTCGGTTCGTCGAGAACATAACATACGCCCACAAGGCCTGAGCCGACCTGTGTGGCAAGGGCAATTCTCTGTGCCTCGCCGCCTGAAAGCGTGCCGCTTTTTCGGTCTAATGTCAGATACCCAAGCCCGACGTCGAACATGAATTTGAGCCTGGCCTTTATTTCTTTCAGGATTTGAACGGCAATTATGGATTTCTCAGTATCGAGTTGCAGTTTGTTAAAAAACTTTTGCGCCTGCTCGACGCTGAACGCAGTAAGCTCGTGTATGTTCTTGCCGCCCACGGTTACAGCAGTAGCTTCAGGCCTAAGCCGTGTCCCATTGCATTGCCTGCATGGCTGCTCGGAGAGAAAACTGTGCAGCCGGGACTTAACGTATTCGCTGCTTGTCGTCTGCCAGCGTCTGGTAAGATTCCCGATGACGCCCTCGAAAGCCATACCGTATTTTTTTTCATCTTCGTCGCTGGTCCCGGACATCAGAATATCTCTTATCTCGACGGGTATCTGCTCAAACGGGATTGATTTACTTATCCCCATATTTTTG
>JAPLMV010000132.1 GCA_026386835.1 Planctomycetota bacterium
TAACTGGCATCCGCTGACATGGCTGTCCCACATGCTTGACTGCCAGTTGTTCGGAGCTAAACCCAGTTGGCATCATTTAACCAATCTGCTTCTGCACATTACAAATATCCTCCTGCTTTTTACGGTGCTCAGAAGAATGACCGGTGCAATTTGGCAAAGTGCTTTTGTCGCCGCCTTATTTGCTCTGCACCCGCTCCACGTCGAATCCGTTGCGTGGGTAGCGGAACGTAAGGATGCTTTAAGCACGTTATTCTGGCTGCTGACTATGCTGGCGTATCTCGGCTATGTCAGACAGCCCAAAATTTGGCGGTATCTTCTCGCCTTTTCACTGTTTGCTCTCGGGCTTATGGCAAAACCAATGCTTGTTACTCTGCCGTTTGTTTTACTTTTGCTGGACTATTGGCCGCTGGAACGGTTTGATTATTTTCGATGGAAAACTCTTCGTCCTCTAATTATAGAAAAGATTCCATTTATTATTCTTGCGGCAATTTCCAGCATAATCACTTTTATCGTGCAGCAAAAAGGAGGGGCAGTAACAGATTTTGACTCTCTCAATCTGAAAATCAGGATTGCCAACGCTTTTCTTTCCTATATGAGATACATTGCTAAAATGGTTTGGCCGACTAATCTGGCAATGTTTTATCCGTTTTCTTATAATCCCCAAAATACGCTGTTTTTGCTGGAAAGCATACTTGCTTTTGTGGTGCTGGCAGCTATAACTGTTTTGTTGATTTTCACAGGCAGAAAATACAAGTATGCCGTAGTGGGCTGGCTGTGGTATCTGGGCACTCTTTTTCCTGTGATAGGACTTATTCAGGTTGGCGGACAGGCATTCGCAAATCGATATACATATATCCCTCTGACGGGGCTATTCATTATCCTTGCGTGGGGGATGCCTGATTTGCTGCAAAAACTTCATTATAGGAAACTTGTAATCGGCATTGCTGCACTCGCGGCAATTGTTGCGTTGTCAGTACGCTCCTATATTGAGCTGGGGTTCTGGAGCGACAGTATAACATTATCCAGTCGTGCAATTGAGGTTACAGAAAAAAACTATCTTGCGCATTGCCTGCTGGCCTGCGCATTGTACGACCAGGGCAGATGGCAGGATGCGATGATACAAAATAACAAGTCCCTGCAGATTATGCCCGGATATATGTATGCTCACCAAAATCTCGGCAAGATACTTGCTGAACAGAACAAGTTAGAGGAAGCTATTATGCATTTCAGCAAGGTTCTCGAACTAAAGCCCAACCTTGTCAGTGCTCAGAAAAATATGGGTAAAGCATGTTTGGGACTCGGCAGACTTCAGGAAGCTGCTGAATATTACGATACTATTCTCAGTAAAAACCCGCTTGATGCTGATGCCCACGAAGGTCTCGGTGTAGCCCTCGGCAGGCAAAAAAAACTCGATGAGGCTATTGAACATTTCAAACAGGCTATTCGAATTAAGCCGGATTTTGCCGGAGCGTATTATGACCTCGGATTTGCATTAGCCCAGCAAAGTAAATTTAATGAGGCCGTAACACCTCTTACAGAATCGCTCCGACTCGACCCTAACTCCGAGAAAACTCATTTCTGTCTTGCACGTGTTATGTCCGAACAGCGAAACTACGAGCAGGCTGTCTTGCATTTCAGGGAGGCAATACGGCTTAAGCCAGATAGGGCTGAATCCTTAAATGCCTTGGCCTGGTTACTGGCTGCATCCAAACAGGCAAAATTCCGCAACCCGGAAGAAGCGGTAAAACTTGCCCAAAAAGCCTGTGAACTCACAGGCAACAAGGAGTTTAATTTCCTGGATACTCTGGCGGCGGCTTATGCAGCATCGGGTAAGTTCCCTGAAGCCGTAAGCACCGCAGAAAAAGTCCTTCACTTGGCGGTTGAATCGTCGCAGAATAAGGAATTGTTAAAAGATTTTCAAAACCGTTTGAACCTCTACAAGGCGGGGCACACATATATTGAACCGTAGCTTATTTTAACTGCAATAATCAACGCCTTACGCCAGTCCTAATCTTTCCGCCTCAGCATACAAACCATACTGCTTCATTTTCTTAAATAGCGTTGTGCGGTTTATCTGAAGCGACTTAGCCGTTTCCTGCCTGTTCCAGTGGTTAGCCTCAAGTGCCTGGCGGATAATACCCTTCTCCGGCAAAGTCATCGCCTCTCTTAAACTCACCTGCTTATAAGTTTCCTGCTGTTGCGGCTGATTTTGTTTGACCGGGTTCGGCAGGTCATCCGGGCCGATGAACCGGTCCTTACTGAGCAATACCGCCCGCTCCATTACATTTTCCAGCTCACGCACGTTGCCAGGCCACGGATACCGTTCCAGGTATTCCAGCGCATCATCGGTTATCCCGAGCTTTTGCTTATTGTGCTGCATGCAGTACATTTGCAGGAAACGCTTTGCAAGCAGCCTGATATCCCCGACCCTCTCTGCCAGGGCAGGCAGCTCTATCGTTACAACGTTTATCCGGTAAAACAAATCCTCCCGAAATCTGCCGTGTTTTACCTCGTCCTTTAGGTCCTTGTTCGAAGCGAGCAGAATTCTCGTATCAACGGTTATTGTTTTGTTGCTTCCAACCGGCTCGAACTGCCTTTCCTCTATAACCCGCAAAAATTTCACCTGAAGTGCAGGCGAGGCATTTCCAATTTCATCCAAAAAAATAGTTCCGCCTTCCGCAGCCAGAAATTTTCCTTCCTTATTGTTTACCGCTCCGGTAAATGACCCTTTCACATGGCCGAACAGCTCGCTTTCCAGCAGCGTCTCAGGCAGCGCTCCGCAACTTACCTCCACAAACGGGCCATTGTGCCTGCTCGAACGGTGGTGTATCGCCCTTGCGAGCATGCTTTTGCCCGTGCCGGATGGACCTGCCATCAATATCGTTGTCCTGCTGTCGGCGACCGCCTCCACGAGGTCGAAGATTTTCGCCATCTTGTAATCGTGGCTGATTATGTTTTCTAAACTGTATTTTTGCTCTAATTTCAGCCGCAGACTCTCATTTTCCTTGATAATCGACTGCTGTCTGATGGCCCTGTCCACCGCCATTCTTAGTTCGTCGTCTATGATGGGTTTGGTCAGGTAGTCATAAGCGCCTCTCTTTATCGCCTTGACTGCGCTTTCAATCGTCCCATAGCCGGTTATAACGATTACCACTGTTTGAGGATAATTTTTTCTGACCATATCCAGCAACTCAAAACCGTCGCCGTCAGAAAGGCTGATATCTGTTATGACAAGACTGTAGCTTTGCCTCTGCAGTTCTGCGGCCGCACTCTTTAATGTTTGTACCCCCCTGGTTTGAAATCCCTCCTGCGACAAAAACTCCCGCAGTGAATCCAGTATAATCTTGTCGTCATCCACAATTAGTATGTTTTTTTCTTCTGTCATAGCTACTTACCACTGCATCGCAAATTACTATTTTGTTGCTTGTCGCTCGTATCTCGTATCTCGTGAATCGAAAGACGAAAAAACAGACAAATCCACGGGGTCCGGTCATTTTGAATTTTACATTGTCATTTTGCACTTTAATTTTTGATTTTCTAATGATAACCCCCCGTGTTTATTTTGTCAAGCATCAGTGTTGAAAAAAAACAACACCCCTGCCTATTTTCCCTGCAAAAGGGGGAATTTAACATAAAAATGCACTTTGGGTAAGCATAAACTGGCCTTTGGCCAAGGTCGCTGGATTGTACTATTAGCCCTATTCCGGCCAGGTGCCTTCAAAAACTTCCACGGCAGGCCCAGCCATATAGACGCAGTTGTCCGACTGGCTCCAGCTTAAATCCAAATCGCCGCCCGGCAGATGCGCAGTACAAACCCTGCCGCATCGGCCGGTCATAACTGCTGCTGCACCGCACGCACATGCACCAGTCCCGCAGGCCATCGTGATTCCGCTGCCGCGTTCCCACGTCCGCATTACAAATTCGCCGGGACTTATGACCTTGACGAAATGCACGTTAGTGCGATTTGGAAAAAGTTGGTGATTCTCTATTATTGGCCCGATTTTTTCAAGCTCCACTGCATCAACATCATCGCAGAAAAATACCGCATGGGGATTGCCCATCGATACGCAGGTCATAAGCAGGCTCTGCCCCAGAACTTCAATGGGGCGTTCGATGATTTTTTCGCCGGCCAAATTTACAGGTATATCTTTCGGTATCAATATCGGCTGACCCATATTGACGCACACCTTTTGCACTTTCTTTTTGCGGTCGATTACTAAGCCGACCGCCAGAACACCTCTGCCGGTTTCTATATTCAAACAGGCAGGCCAGGGCTTCTGGCCGGGTATGGAGAATGTCCCGCCGGCCTTTGCCAACTTGTGTTCGTATGTATATTTAGCGACACAGCGGATGCCGTTGCCGCACATCTCAGCTTCCGAGCCGTCGGCGTTGAACATACGCATACGCACGTCTGCTTTTTTGGATGGGCAAATAAGAATCAGGCCGTCAGCGCCGATGCCTTTATGACGGTCGCTGATGACCTGGGCTAATTTTGCAGGATTACGGACTTTTTCTCTAAAACAGTTGACATAGACATAGTCGTTGCCGATGCCGTGCATTTTCGTAAATCGCATTTTGCAAATCCTTATAAAGCAGCAAATAATATACGAAAACAGACAGGCGGTTTCAAGCTTAAAGGCATAAAAAGCACTTTTTCTGCAAATACAACAAAAGTCACCTGCCAAACAGGTCGATAGGAGGGTGAGAAAGCGGCTGTTGCCGCTATATCAGGTTGAAGGAAAAGGACCAACAATGTTTGGCAAGGTAAAAAAGAACGCATTACCACTGAAAACCGGTGTGTATAACATCCGCTGGTATCCGAGCAGCCGAAGCTGCGTAAGTACGAGCAGCCGAGGCGCCAAGCCTCAACAAATGCCGCCATTAATGGTCCGCAAAGCAGAGTGGCGAAGATGAAAAACTAACAAAATTACGCCTGCTGTCACCTTTATAAAACTTATCCTTCAGCTTGTTCGAACGAAAGAGGCAAAAATAGGCAATATCAATAATTAAAAACACCTTGTTATAACTTTGTGTTGAGGGAGCTATGATACCAATTGTGAAAACTATCGAGCAGGCCTTAAAAAAGCCTGAAAAGCTATTGGCCATCAGGGAACATGATACAATCGCACAGGCTGCCATTATGATGAACGAAAATCAGGTAGGCTGTCTGCTCGTATTTGATGTAAACAATAAATTTACCGGCGTGATTACAGAACGAGACATAATCGCTAAGGTTACATCGAAATCCATTCCCGCAGATAATTCACGTGTATGCGATATTATGACCGCGGATACCGTATCATGCGACATGGACACAAATATAGCAAAGGTCGAACAACTCATGGCCGAACATAAAATACGCCATGTCCCGATTGTTGAAAACGGCGTTCCCGTAGGAATGATTTCGAGCAGAGACATTATTGCATATCGGCTTTTGAGCAATGAAAGAATGAAAACTGCAGCAGAGCAGCTTGCGATGCTGCCCATGGGACTAAAGAGTCTGGATTCCGATGACGTTATCAATCTGGCGATAAATCAGGTTCCAAAGAGCTTCGGAGCAACAAGGGCGGTGTTATATATAGCCCGGCAGAATTCGGCTGTACCGATGGTTTATCGAAATGCATGTTCTGCCGGCAAGGAACACCTTGATTCAATAAAAATCTCCTCTGCAAACCACCGTATCGTATGCGAAAAAATCTGCCAGCAATGCGAGAACGCAGGCGGTCAGTCGCCAAAACTTGTGATTGGGCTTAATGTCATTGAGCAATCCGAACACAACGGTGAAAACCACTTAAATGAGCAGGGGTATCTTTGCATGTGCGGCTTTAATACTCATTCCGCAGACTCAGAAGAACTGAGGGTCTACAAGGCATCTTTGCTAAGGGCGGTATTGAGCGCAAATCTTACCAATGCCAACCTGTATCAAAATTACAAAAAGGCCTTCAAAGACAGTGAAACAGACCCTCTGACAAAACTTGGCACCAGACGAATGCTCGACAGGGTCTTAAGGGCAGAATGCGAACGTAATGCGCGTTATAGAAATCCATTTTCTATCGCAATAATAGACCTCGACAACTTCAAGCAGATTAACGACACCAAAGGACATGGCGCCGGTGACATGATTCTCCAAAACTTAGCTGATATCATACGAAACGGCATACGCGCCACTGATGTCGCCGCAAGATACGGCGGAGATGAATTTGTCCTGCTGATGCCAGAAACAACGCTCGATGAAGCAATCGTCTTATTGGAGCGACTTAGACGCCAGGCTGAGAATATTTCTTCCAATGGTATGAAAACCACCATTAGCTGCGGTTTGACTGAAAGAACTAACTCGACTGATAAAAGCATTGAGAAGCTGCTCAAGCAGGCTGACGCCGCCCTTTACCAGGCAAAACGCGGTGGACGAAATCGTGTCGTTGCCCACCAGTGCGAATCAACCATGTCTTAACCCACAATTTATTCGGCAGGTTATAAAAACCAGATCCTTCCTCAGTTTTGAGTTTTTCACTTTAAGTTTTAAACTTCTATCCCGCCTACCTCATCTCCGAAGACGCGTACAGACCAGCCGCGGCGACGCAGATGAAGCAGTAAAATTCATGAAAAATACTTCGGATTATTATTGCAATTCAAGGAAGAACTGATATTGTTATGAAGTCAGAAGGCTTGGTGGAGGAGCCAAGCGTTTAATACCTGCCGCGACGAGCCGACGGCACGGCGGGTGGGAAATTCCAAATGGAGCAATTTAGAGGCCAAAATTAAGGAATTCACCTATTCTCAATGAAAACATAAAACGTTTAGTCTGTCCCACAGAAAATTTGTTATTAAAGATTTATGAAGATGGAACCATTAACAGTTTAATTTGGAGGTACAGAAAATGTTAGCTGTAATCGAATGGAAAAATCTTGTTATTGAACCGGTCACCCAAATGTTGACCAGAATTATGGCCTATCTTCCTGTCCTGCTCGGCGCCTTAATAATTCTGATAGTGGGCTGGATTGTGGCCAAGGCAATCAGACGATTAGTCGACTGGCTGCTTAAGACAATACGCTTTGATGCGATGGCGGACAAGGCGGGCATATCGGAAATTCTAAGGAAAGGGGACTTGAAAATTTCCGCCGGAGAAGTAGTAAGCAGTATCGTTTATTGGCTGATTATTATTATGGTTCTCGTGATGACAGTTGATGCACTGGGCCTGCCCAAGTCCTCTGATATGCTTGAAAGCTTATTTGCTTACGTCCCGAAGGTCATAGCAGCCCTGCTTGTTCTGATAGTTGCTATGTTTCTGGCCAGTTTTGTCTCAGGTATAGTTCGCACAGCCGCAGGCAATGCCAATTTACCCAAACCGGAGATACTGGCCGGCATAAGTCGCTGGGCGATTATAATCTTCGCAGTAACTATTTCGTTAGAACAGCTTGGTATTGCACCGCTTTTGGTAACTGCTACCTTCAACATTATCCTTGGCGGCGTTGTCCTTGCTTTGGCGCTTGCCTTTGGATTAGGCGGCAAAGATGCCGCGGCAAAGTATCTTGAGGAATTAAAGCAAAAACGCTCTGAGAAATAATTAAGAGTTAATGAGTGTTATTGTATGACTCTATTTTTAGAAAGGGAAAATAGATGAAAACAGCAATTATGATCGTGATGACGTTGGTTCTGGCGACCGTGTCCGGCTGTTATGAAGCAAATAGTCAGAAAGGCGGCAGCGTGCTCGTAGGTGAAGATTTCAAGATTAGTGTCCCATACTTTGACACGAAGGTCAAACAGGGTGAAGTCAAAAACGTTACTGTCTCGCTGAAAAGAGGCGAGTATTTCAAGCAGGATGTGAAACTGCAAATTAAAGCGTCCAAGGGCATCAGCGTCGACCCGACCTATGCTCTGGTCAAGGCAAGCGACAAACCAGATGTGCAGCTCCGGATTTCAGCAGCCAAAGATTCCGCCATCGGCGGATATCTGGTTTCTGTGACTGGAACCCCGACAACCGGCGAACCGACCTCGACGGATTTCAACGTGAGAGTTGTTATTCCGTAGATTTCGGGTAGTTTGTGTTAATCTGAGCAGCCCCAGGTCGCTTGATGTGGGGCTGCTCGGCTGTTTAACCAAAAAGGAAAGGAAAATTGTTATGCTTTACACTATCGCTGTTATTTTGCTTATATTGTGGCTCCTGGGGTTAGTGAGTTCCTACACCATGGGCGGTTTCATTCACGTGCTTCTGGTAATCGCCATCGTGGTTGTCTTGCTTAGAATCATCAGTGGACGAAGAGCCATATAACCATTTTGTGAGGCCAGGAACCAAAATTAAAAGGAGACTTTTTTATGAACAAAGCAGTCATGCTCGCAATTCTTGTCGGTGGTATAGTTCTGGTAACCTATGGCGTATCTGCGTCAAAGTCATTCAGTTCTGACGTCTCTCGGTTTTTCACCGGCTCACCTACCGACTAGACGATATGGCTGCTGGTCGGTGGAATTGTTGCGATCATTATCGGGCTGGCTGGTCTATTGCGTGGTCAAGCTAAATGAAGACTGAAGGCTTAGGTGTGAAATGTTAATTGTAACATAAGGAGTATTGTATACTCCGTGTTTAGTTTAATTTGAGAAAGGAATAGAAAATGAAAAAGGTAATTGCGATTACGGTTGTGCTAACGCTGGTTCTGGCGGCCGTATCGAGAGGCGCAGACAGCCCTAAAGGCGGCAGTGTTGGTAAGGGTGAAAGCTTCAAGATAGATGTCCCAACCTTCGACGTGAAGGTCAAACAGGGTGAAACCCAAAGTGTCACCATCAAACTTGAGAGGGGCGAATCTTTCAAGCAGGACGTGAAGCTGCAAATCAAAGCGGCTAAGGATATCAGCGTCGACCCGACTAAAGTTACCGTCAAGGCCAGTGACAAACCTGAGGTGCAGTTCACTATTACGGTGCCCAAGGACGCCGCCCTCGGTGAGTATAAGGTTTCTGTGACGGGAACCCCGACAACCGGCGAACCAACCTCAGTGGAATTCAAAGTGAAAGTTATCGCTCCGGAGGCCGGCCACACCATGCAATCAGACAGCCCTAAAGGCGGCAGCACACTCAAGGGCGAAGGATTCAAGATTGCTGTCCCAACCTTTGACACAAAAATCAAACAGGGTGAAGTTCAAAGTGTTACCATCTCTCTGGATAGAGGCGAGTCTTTCAAGCAGGACGTAACGCTGGAAATCAAACTGTTCAAGGGTTATGGCATCACTTTCGACCCGGCAAAAGTTATCGTCAAGGCCAGTGACAAACCTGATGTGCAGCTCACGATTACGGTGCCCAAGGACACTGCCCTCGGTGAATATAAGGTCTCTGTGACGGGAACCCCGACAACCGGCGAACCGACCTCAGCGGAATTCAACGTGAAGGTTATCGCTCCGGGGGCCGGCTACACCATGAAATCAGACAGCCCTA
>JAPLMV010000014.1 GCA_026386835.1 Planctomycetota bacterium
GTTCCGATGGGTATACTTAAAATCTGGGACATTTGTTTGTAAGAAAATTTATTAAAATAGGCTAAAATGAGGATTTCCCTCAAATTTTCCGGTATATCCGCTATAACCCCTCTAACCAGCACAGAAATTTCATCTCTTTCCAGGTTGTCGTAAGGTACTACATTGTCGGAAGTTATGGTGTTTAGAGCATCGTCGAACGACATTTCATCGGAATTTGCGATTGCTCCGATGGAAATTGCGGCGGTTCGCTGCTGTTTACGCAGAGCGTCTTTGGCTTTATTTGCAGCAATTGTAAAAAGCCAAGGCCGCAAAGGACGGGCAGGGTCGAAGCTTTCTCTGCTCGTAAATAACTGCAGAAAGGTCTCCTGAAATACGTCCTCAATGAGGTCCTGGCGATTCAGGAATTTTTTTAGAAATGCGTAAAGTCCGTTCTTGTAACGGGTTACGATTATACTAAAAGCGGCCTGGTCGCCGGCTGCGTAGCTGACCAGGAGTTCCGCGTCAGTTTGGTTTTCCAAAATAGGGTTCATAATCAAAATCTTGGACAAATAAAAGATAACGGTAGTATTATAAATGATTTAGCAGTAAATAAAAGACTTTATTTTGGGAAATGTTTGGGTGCTCGGCAAATAGGAAGTGTAATCTGCCGTTGGCGGAGTTGCGAGATTCCCAATTTCAGATTGTTAAATTGGGTAATATTTTGGCATTAAATTGCGATTAGTCCTTTGCTGTAAAGTGGTTAAAGCAAATTTTATGGTTTGCAAAAAGTGACAAAAACTGACACGAATTGAGCATTTTTTGACAAAAATCGTTCATTTTCTAACACTTTTTTACACTTTTTTACAAAAAAAGTCGCCTTTTTGACGCCCCTGTTAAAAAAAGACCACCTGTGTTAAGCATGTTAAAATGGTGAAGATGGGAAAGATATTTTTAGCCACTGATTTCACGGAAAAACCAGAATATTTTGCCACGAATGAACACATTAACACAGATTTTTTACCACGAAGTTTACGAAGAGCATGGCGCGGCAGAGCCGCAACCAAAATAAAAAATTAAAAATAAAATATCAAAAATACAAAGTAAAAATTAAAAATGAAAGTGCCAACGGCAATTCGACCCACGAACATTTAAATAAACAGGGCATACAAAATTTAACATAACCATATATCGTTCAAATAGTTACAACTGCACAATATTAAAAACGTGCAGAAAAAACAAGAAGTTACAGGATAGTAGTACAGATTGACACTGCTTTTGCTTTGTCGGCCAAGAAGAAAATGGCCCATAAGTTCAAGGCCTTAAAATTTTCTCGATGCAGGCATCTGCGTAATTATTCAGGCCTCGAACATCGGCTTGTAAGCAAGCCGTGACAAAGTGTTAGTAATAAACAAAGGACAACCGCGGATTAAAAGAGGCTGTTCATCAGAAACGAAAAAGAAGATGCGGCGAAGATAGAATTTAAAGTTATATGAACCACAAAGAAATTTATTATTAAAAAATATTAAACCACTCCTTCGACTTCGCTCAGGACGGTGAGCCTGTCGAACCGGAAGGACGCCGAGAAACACGAAGGAAGAAGAAAATAATAAATTAATACTTCGGGTTCCTTCGGGATCTTCGTGGTAGATAAAAGGCGGTAAAAATGGTGGATGTAAATAATAAGACTTTTTATAGCGTATGGCGGATAGCGTATAGCGTCGGAAAAGAGAAGATGGTGGGGTAAAGACCCCACCCTACAAGACTGCAATTAACAGATTTCGCTGATTTCACTGAGTTAAAAGAAGATTGCTCATCAAGTTATTTTTCAAATAACTTTTGCGTTCAAAACAAAGTGCTTTACTCAAAACAAGTTTTTGCGTCAGCCCTTTTATTTTGTCCGCAAGTTTGTAGAACTTTTGCTGAGCAGATTTTAAGAGGCTGCTATGAGGGTACAAACTTGAGGTGCATTCCGCAAAACGGGGATGGCCAAAATAGTTTTGACGGCGAAACGGTTTGGGGGTAAAATGATGGGCAAATTAAGGAGATTATGATGGATTATCGTAGAATAATACCGTGTTTAGATGTGAAGGGCGGGCGGTTAGTTAAAGGGGTTAATTTTGTAAAGCTAAAAGATGTCGGGGACCCTGCGGAAAATGCGGCGGCATACAGCGCGGCAGGCGCGGATGAGCTTGTTTTCCTGGATATCACCGCAACAATAGAAAACAGAAAGACACTTCTGGATGCGGTTAAAAGGACAGTTGATAAAATTTCCGTGCCTTTAACAGTCGGCGGAGGAATCAATAGCTGCAAGGCAATCGAAGAGCTTATGCAGATAGGGGTATCGAAGGTGTCCATCAATACTGCGGCGGTGAAAAATCCGAATTTAGTTAAAGAAGCAACGAAGGAATTCGGGAGCGGAAAAATCACTATTGCGATAGATACGAGCAAAAATTTGAATATGCCCAGCGGTTTTGAGGTGATGGTCAAGGGGGGCACGGTCGGGGCTGGGATTGATGCTGTCCAATGGGCAAAAAAAGTTGAGGGTCTTGGTGCAGGAGCGATTTTGCCGACAAGTATGGATGCGGACGGCACACAGGCAGGGTATGATATCCCGATGACCAAGGCGATTTCCAGCGCGGTGAGGCTGCCTGTGATAGCATCAGGCGGAGCGGGGAAGCTGGATCATCTTTACGAGGCGATCGTTGAGGGCGGAGCAGATGCGGTTCTTGTGGCATCTATTGCACATTTTGGGACGTTCAGCATAAGGCAAATGAAGGAATACCTGCGAGACAGGGGGATAGCAGTGAAGCTTTAATTTGGCGTGGAGTTTTTTATCGTGTTTTTTCTTCAATCGCCTCGGACAGTTCTTTTGGGACATCGGCGCCAAGCTGGCTGGCAATTTTTATATGTTTCCTGGCCTGCTCGTACTGTTTGAGCCTGTAATAGACAAAGGCAATGCCGTTATGGGCATCGGCCATCTTTGGTTCAAGCTCGATAGCTTTTAAATATTCCTTAAGTAGGCATTTCCAAGATTAACTAAAGCGCCTGCCATATTTGGCTCTATAGCCAGTGCTCTTTTGTAGGCCTGGATTTCTTCGTTAATCAAACCCAGCTTACTGTAGCAGACAGCCATGCCGAAGTTTGCCTCTGCTAAACCCATATTCAGTGCAAGTGCCTTTTTATATTGCGGCACGGCATTTTCAAAATCATTTTGCAAGCTATAGACATCGCCAAGCTGGCAATACAGCCCTGCGTTTCGCGGGTCAATGTATAGTGCCTGGTTTAAGATTGATATCGCCTGCTGGTACAATTCCTTTTTCAAATAAGCGTTGGCAAGATTTTTGTAGCACTCAATAAAATTGGGGTCAAGCTTGAGCGATATCTCATATTCACTAATCGCATCGTTAAACCATTCCTTTTTTGTATATGCGTTTCCAAGGTTGTTATGCGTTTTTGAATCGTTGAGGTTGATTTTCAAAGCCGAGCGGTACTGGTATATCGCATCGTCTATTCGTCCTTTTTTCTGGTAAATGTTGCCAAGATTTGTTCTTGACTCCGACAGCAACGGATTTATCTCAACGGCTCTTTCCAGCACCTGCATCGCCGATTCTGTATTTCCGGCATCATTGTAACTATTTCCGAGATTATTAAAAAGACAGCCGAGCGTCTGCTTTTTATTAAGATTGCTCATATAAATACTGTCATTTTCCGGCACCTTGAATTTCTCTCTGTAGTGCTTGTCGTCCGCGTAGCCGCCTCCGCTGGTAGTTTCGATATTGAACCTTACCAGTGTTTTTTATCCAGCACCGAGTGCAAAAACAAATCATCAGGATTATTTGCCTCATTGACCGATTTGAAACCAAGCTCCTCAAACAGGTATTTATTTATTATCGGCACCGCCTTATAGTTTGCTGCTATCCTGTCAGCATCCATTCTGTTTCGGATTTCATAAGCCATATCATCGAGCTTAGTCAAATAGTTGCGTCCGCCTACGACATCGCTCCATTGTTCAGAAATAATCAATGCCGCCGTCGCCAGGTCAATATCTTCCGGACTTAGGCGAAGCACCTGTTCAATCGACTTTGAATAAATGCCGCTTTTGTTATCATTAGCTAAGGGCCTATTGTCTGCAAACAAAACTGCTGCAAAAGTAAGGATACAAAAAATTACCAACAAAGTTTTTTTCATATTTTCACAACCCCAGCTTTTTCAAAAGCGTTTGCCCCGACATCCCCATCACCTGTACCTGTTTTATTGGGTTAGTCTGGCCCATAACGATACTGACGGCTTTTTTTTTCACTTCGAGTTTCTTGGCCAGAAATTCAATCAGACACTGGTTGGCTTTACCTTTTTCCGGCGGCGCTGCGATTTTGACCTTCAGCATTTCACCGAGCAGCCCGCCGACAGCGGTACTGCTGCTGCCAGGCACGGCCTTGACCTTAAAAACCACACCGCCATTAACTTCCTCATAAATAAACGCCATTTGTGACTGTCCTTATTTATCCCCTATCTATCCCTAAGCATTTAAGGCCGCTTTTACTTTTGCTCTTTGTTCTTTATTCCCTCATCCTCGCTCTCCTTAAGCCACCAGGGTTTCTCCATCAATTCTCTGGCTTCATTAGGGTCTTTGTAAAATGTATGCATCTTGTCATTCGTGAAATAATTCCAGAACATAGCGGAATAATTCGGGTCTTTTATTTCAAACGCTCCCGCTTTTTCCTGCTCCTTTAAAAAATCCCTGTATGCGTCCAGCGGCTCAGGCCCTGCCTGCTGAAATACCACTCTCCCGCCGTATTTCTCGTAAAGCTTTTTATTTGCCTTCCATATCTTTATAATCCTTGTTGCCCCTTTTGTTGACACTTTTTTAGGAATTTCATGCTTGGGTTCATCTATGTTCTTATTAAGCATTGCGATTCTTGATTCCATTTCCTTCCTTTTATTTTCATCGAGGTTGGGGTCGTTAATGTCCTTTACAAGATTGTTTCTGTATTCTATTTGCTTGATTCTCATCTTCTCAAGGCTTTGGTCCATCCTGCTGTTGATCTCCTCTATTTCCTTGTCGCTGACAGGGATATTGCTGTCACTGATGAATTTCTCGAACAAAGGCCCGAATATCAAACCCTCAAGATTCCTTTCTCGATTTTGCTTTAGCCATTTATTAAAATTTTCCTCGCTCATTTCTTTTTTATACTTCTCTGCCATCTGCGAGTTTGGCTCAATGTCACCGCTTGATATCTTTTTCCCAAAGATTGTCGCTATTTCATTGCCCTTTATTCCGGCAACCGCCCAGAACAATAAAATAACACCTATTAAAATACTTTTCTTTTTGTTTGCCATAATATTCCTCTTTCAAATAAATGGGGACAGTCACCTATTTTTAACTATTAAAATTTAAAATCTCAAATTACCCTATATCCTCTTTAAGATTGGCGCCTATTGCCTGTTGTACATATTTTTCAATCTGCTCGGCAAGCTCGCCAAGATTTTCGAGCTGGAAATCCTCATAATGCCCCGGCACAAACTCGCCGTTCAGCGCCTTTTTGAAAATCCTGACTCTTATAATCGATGGCCCGACATTAGTCTTACTGAAATCGCTGTCCTTGTGTTCGGTAAGTTCGACCCGCCATTCCTCGCTTATGAAAACAAGGCACTTGCCGGTAAAAACCGCCGTCGCAAAATAATCCCGCAATAATTTAAGAGTTTCCATATTTATAACAACGAACCTGTCAATTCTTTGATATCCGCTATATTGTTTCGCAAGCAATACTGTTTTATTCCCT
>JAPLMV010000172.1 GCA_026386835.1 Planctomycetota bacterium
TGCAACGGTGCTCCGTTCTATGTTTTAGGTCCCCTTGTTACCGATATTGCTCCCGGCTACGACCATATCACATCGGCTATCGGCGGAACGGCTGCCGCTTTTTACGGCGCATCGTTTTTATGCTATGTCACACCGCGAGAACATCTCGGCCTGCCGAATACCGATGATGTCCGTGCCGGCGTAATAGCGTCAAAAATCGCTGCCCACGCCGCAGATATTGCAAGGGGGCTAAAGGGTGTGGCCGAACGAGACAGAAAACTTAGCACCGCACGCGCCAATCTTGACTGGCAAACTCATCTTGCAGAATCGCTCGACCCGCAGACCGCCGAGCGGATGCACAAGGAGGCCTGTAAGGAAATCGGCGCAAAAGAATTGCCAGAAGCCGATTATTGCACGATGTGCGGCAAGCAATGGTGCAGCGTTCGGACAAACAAGGAAATCCGAAAAATGATAGCTGATAACGCCGCAGCAACTCAGGACTCGTGATTCGTCGCTGGTCGCTCGTATGTCGTGTTTGGTGTCTTGTCCTGCGAGGCATTGTCATTCCTGCGAAAGCAGGAATCCAGTAGGGCGGGGCTTACCCGCCAATTCCACTGAAATTATTATTATGATTTTGCTGATAAATCTTTGCCGCGAAGAACAAACCAGGTTGTGCCTGCCAGGCCGAATACAAAGGCCGACAGGAAATTTACGGTCGGGCTGATTAACCATAGAAACGCACCGCCGAAAGCGGCGACGGAAACGATAATGTCGCGGAGCAGATAATACAGGCCGAACATAGCGGCCTTTCGGTCTTCGGGGGCAAGGTCCATTATCAATGCCTTTCGTGTCGGTTCGCCGAACTCCTTTAATCCCCGCAGTATAAAAGCCGGTATCAGCAGCGTAAATGACTGGCAGAATAAAAGCGAAAGCGGGAACAGACTGAAAAATATAAATGTTATTATCACAAAAGGTTTTTTGCTTAATTTGTCTGCAAAGTATGCTACCGGGATGTAAATAAGTGCTGCGGTCGTCATTTCGATTGCCGTAAGAACGCCGAACTGCCATGCCGAAACAGGTGAATTGATTTTTTCCATACACCACAGCACCACAAAGGCGTACGGAATCTGTTCGCAGAAACGCACGAGAATATCCGAGATAAGCAGATTTTTAAGTGCAGGACTCATCAGCCGTATAAGTTTGATTGGACTCTTTTCAGGCGCTGCTGCTTTGTGGTCTTTTTTGTCATCCTCGATTAGCCATTGCTGCAGCACGATTGCAAAGACTGCCATTACTAATGCCACTGCGAACGCCAGTCTCACCCCCAGTTCAATACCCCAGATGCTGATAAACACTCCGCCAAGAACAGGACCAATCGCCATTGGAATTCTGCGGACAAGGGAGACCATCGACACGCCCATCGTGCGTTTGTTCAAAGGCAGTACTTTGGCCACAAGACTCATTGTTGCCGGCAGCGAAATTGCGCTCCAGGAAAGGAAAAATATAGCGCCTATGATAACAGCCTGCCATGCGGGGATGACAATCACGATGATAAAGCCGAAACCTGCGATGAGGTTAAAGACAAGCAATGCTCTTTTAGTGCCTAAGCGGTCGGAAAGATAGCCGCCCGGAAATGAATACAGTGCCGACAGCAGGTTGCTTAGTCCGTTAAGCAGCCCGACCGAAAACACTCCGCCGCCAAGGGCCACAAGATAGAGCGGCAGAAATCGCTCAGCCATTCGCTCGCCCATACCGACAAGAATGACCATACCCAGCATACCGACAATGCTTTTACGCAGGCCAATAAAACCCGCGAATTTTTGCAGTTGAGATGTCGATTGAGAAATCGGCTGCATTATTTGCCCATCGTTAAAAATAAATTTACCATTTTGCGGAAAACACATTCCACAATGTCACCCTTGCAAAAGATTGTTACCCTTGCAAAAGGTTGTCACCCCTGCGAAAGCAGGGGGCTACGGCCTAAAAACTGGATTCCCCCTAAGGGGGAATGACAAAATGTTGTTTCCACAACAGGTACGGATTATAACGGCAAATGGCCTGGGATTCCAGAGCCCGTTATCTCGTGAAGCGTATATCGTATCGCGTATTGCGGGGTTGAACGGTAAAGAGTGGGCAAACAACGGTAAAAATATGGGGTTTTTTCTTGCTTTCCTCGTTGTATCGTGTATAATACCCTTTATTAGGTTTGTCGTAGAATAGGAGCCAGAAAGAGAAGATGAACGGAGAAGGGATACAATCCTTTGAATTTCTAATCATTTCAAGTAAATCTCTGCGCAATCTCTACGCTGGAAATATTAACAATTTTTTAGGAGAGTAGAGAAATGAAGAAGCAGTTTATTATTATGATGGCCAGTGTTTTAATGTTAGTTGGCTCTGGGCAGGTGATGGCAGTAACACAATATACAATTACCGACCTTGGGACTTTAGGGGGAAGTTACTCTCGTGCTATCGGCATCAATGACAGCGGTAAGGTTGTAGGGTTGGGTGATATTTCAGATGCCTCCCACGCCTTTTTGTATGATGGTATTACAATGAAT
>JAPLMV010000273.1 GCA_026386835.1 Planctomycetota bacterium
GCTGAGATGAAAGGAAGTATGCGTCCGCCAAGAAAACGCTTCGATTTTGTCATTGGGAATCCGCCTTATATAGGATTTAATGAATGCTGCAAACAAAAGATGGCCTTTACAGGCTTAATCAAGAAAAAAGAACTCTCAATGGGCGATGTATACTGCTCTTGACTGAAATTTCCCGACTTATTTAATCTGAGAGACACGTATGTCCGATAAATAGGGTATATGAACGACTATACGTTGTCAAAAGAAAAGATAGCCGAATTGGAAAGAGAACATCGCAAGCTGCGGGATAAGCGTCAGGCGGACCGCGTCAAAGCGGTCATTGCGTTAGCCAAAGGGTGGTCTCCCAGCGACGTAGCAGAGATTCTTTTGTTTGACGAGAAGACCTCTCGACATTATTTCGAACGCTATCAGCACGGCGGCGTTGAGGCCCTGCTGCAAGATCATTATCCCGGTGCGGAGCCCAAACTGGACGAGCATCAAATGAGACAACTGGATGGCTATCTTCAGGGCCGTCTTCTGCCGGACGCCAAGGCGGTCATCGCTCATATTGCCACCCAGCACGGCGTGCGGTATTCGCTGAGCGGTGTAACGGATTTGCTGCATCGGATGGGCTTTTCCTATAAGAAACCCACCCATGTCCCTGGCAAACAAGACCCTGCCAGGCAGAAGGCCTTTTTAACCCAATACGAGCGAATCAAGGCCCGCAAGGGCCAACACGACCCGATTTATTTTGCCGATGCGACCCATCCTCAGCACAACAGTATTCCCTCTTATGGCTGGATCAAGAAGGGACAAGACAAAGAACTTAAGGCCAACTGTGGTCGTCAGCGATTGAATATCAACGGCGCTATCAACATTGAAACCCTGGAGCCGATCGTCCGATTTTACGAGACGATTAATGCTCAATCCGCGAAGGATTTATTCGCCAAGATGGAGGCAAGGCATCCTCTGGCGAAGGTGATTTATGTGATTGTGGATAACGCAAGATATTATCGCTGCCGCTGGTTGAATAAAATGTTGCGGGGGACGAAGATCAAATTGATATTCCTGCCGCCGTATTCGCCCAATTTGAATTTGATTGAGCGATATTGGAAGTTTTTTAAGAAAATTGTGCTGAACAATCGTTATTATGAAACATTTGAGGATTTCAAGAATATCTGCCGCAATTACAATCCGTATTGACAGAAAATTTCCATGTTCGCATAGCGTAAAATACGGGAAAATCTAATCGTGAAAAGTATAAGCTAGTGCTCTGTAAAAATTAAATATTCGTATTCAGTTTATCCGATAATGACTCCGTAAACTGCATTTTCTATGGAGTCCATTATGAATAAGAAGTACATTGTTCGTCTCAATGACGAGGAACGCCGGGAATTGATTGAGGTCATTGCAAAACTCAAGGGAACCTCGCAAAAAGTAAAGCGTGCCCAAATCTTACTGAAGGCGGATGCCGATGGCCCCAATTGGCCTCACCATCAAATTGCCGAAGCTTTTTTATGTCGCACCAAAACGGTGTCGAATGTTTGTAAATCTCTGGTGGAAAGAGGCTTTGAGATAACCTTGGAGGGTAAGAAGCGTGATACGCCGCCTCGTGCAAAGTTGCTCGATGGTAAACAGGAAGCAAAGATAATTGCACTAAGGTTAGGGGAGCCGCCGGAAGGTTATAGCAATTGGTCTCTACGGCTTATCGCGGAGAAAACGGTTGAGTTGGGAATCGTAGAAACCATTAGTCACACAACCGTGGGGGCAACGTTAAAAAAAATAAAATGACGAACCGGAAAATTCAGTATTGGGTAATCCCTCCGGATAAAAGTAGTGAATTTGTAGCGTGTATGGAAGATGTTCTTAATGTCTATTCGATGCCGTATGATCCGGATTTTCCTGCGTTATGTATGGATGAACAGCCGGTCCAGTTGCTCCAGGAGACTCGAAACCCAATTCCGGCGACCTTGAATCATCCTCGTCGAGTGGATTATGAATACGAGCGTAATGGCACAGCCAGCATATTTATGTTTACAGAACCCTTATCCGGCTGGCGCGATGTAAGCGTTCGGCCACGGCGTACGAAGGTTGATTGGGCGATTGAAATAGCAGACTTACTTGATAGTCGCTATGCCAAAGCGAAAAAAGTTCTTCTGGTATGTGACAATTTGAATACTCATACCAAGGGAGCTTTTTACGACGTTTTTCCTCCGGAGCAGGCCCGTAAAATTGTGGAAAAAATCGAATTTCATTACACCCCCAAACATGGCAGTTGGCTCAATGTTGCCGAAAACGAACTGAGTTCAATGACACGACAGTGTCTGAAAGATAGGAAGATGATAAATATTGATATGCTGAAAAAGGAAACGAGTGCATGGGCGACAAATTCCAACGAAAAACAAAGAGGCGTAAACTGGCAATTTAAGGTGGAAGATGCCAGGCATAAATTACGTTCGCTGTACCCGAATATTTAATCTTTACAGAGCAGTAGTAGCCGATCCGACGAAGCACCGTGGGATAATCCTGCGAGGCATAATAACCGTTGAGCATGATTGTCTGATCGCATCGAAGACCGGTTGACATGTCGACTTGGCGATAATAAAGACGACGATAATCGAAATTGGTTTTGGCTCTGGTAACAAACGTTGAAAGGTTTTGCGTAAACGTAAAAAGACGAGCGA
>JAPLMV010000289.1 GCA_026386835.1 Planctomycetota bacterium
TGTTTCAAATTTGCCGGCAACGCCGAGACGGTGGGGGTGCTTGACAGGATCAAAAATATCGGCTTCAGGCATGCTACTCTTGCGGGATTAAGCTTCGGTATTACGGATATGAAAATACCTGCAAAGAAGCAGGATATTATCGATGAAACCGAAAAGAGGGTAAAGAAGATTTACAGCAACTACAGGGACGGTGTTTTGACCGAAGGTGAGAGGTATAACCAGGTGGTGGATGCGTGGACCAACGCCCGTGTGGCGGTCACAAATGAAATGATGAAGGGGCTCAAGGAGTCTCAGACCAGCGGGAATTTCCAGATAAATCCTATTTACCTGATGACGGATTCTGGTGCAAGGGGCAGTATCGACCAGATTCAGCAGCTTGCCGGTATGCGAGCTTTGATGGCAAAGCCGAGCGGTGAGATTATAGAAACGCCTATCAAGTCGAATTTCCGCGAGGGCATGACGATTCTCGAATACTTCAGTTCGACGCACGGGGCACGTAAAGGCTTGGCTGATACGGCATTGAAGACGGCGAATTCGGGTTATCTTACCCGCAAGCTTATCGATGTATCACAGAATGTGATTGTTACCGAGCATGACTGCGGGACGCTGCAGGGAATAACCAAGAGCGTTGTAGGCGGTGAACAGTCAGATGTAAAGCTTTCGACAATAATTATAGGCAGAACCGCCAGGGACAACATTCGCAACCCGATTACCGATGAAATGATTGTTCATGAAAACGAAGTTATATCTCCTGAGACGGCTGTGAAAATCGAGGGACTTGGTATCGATGCAATCAGGGTAAGAAGCCCATTGACCTGCGACAGTTCATTCGGCATCTGTGCAAAATGCTATGGATGGGATCTTAGTACAAGCAGACTGGTTGAAGAAGGAACTGCGGTGGGGATTATAGCGGCCCAATCAATCGGTGAGCCTGGTACTCAGCTTACACTTCGAACATTCCATACAGGCGGTGTGGCATCGAGAGCGATTCTCGAAAGAAGGCAGAAAGCCACCCATGCGGGCGGTGTTCAGTATCGCGACATGAATCCAGTCGCTTTCAAGCAGCAGGACGGCACGGTAAAGATAATTGCACTGAAGCGCAACGGGGAACTGGCTATTGTGGATGCAAAGGACCGCGAACTTGACAAGTTCAAGGTTCCTTATGGTTCAACAATTGTAGTTGAGGATAAAGCCAAGGTTAAGGTCGGAGCAGTATTGTTTGAATGGGATCCGCACCGTACGCCGATTCTGGCAGAGGTCTCAGGCATAATTCGTTTTGTTGATATTGTGCCTGGCGAAACAATCCGTATCGAAGAGGATCGCAAAGGCCAGCAGGGTAAGTCGGTGGTCATCGAGCACAAGGGCGACAAGCATCCTCAGCTTATAATCGAGGATGCGTCAGGCAAGATTCTCGATGCACATTACCTGCCTCCCGGTGCAAGAATAGAAGTTACCGAGGGTGAGCAGGTTCAGGCAGGCCAGCTTCTTGCACATCAGCCCCGAGCTACGGGCGGTACTCAGGATATCACAGGTGGTTTGCCGCGAGTTACGGAAGTGTTTGAGGCCCGCAAGCCCAAAGACCCTGCAGCGATGGCCGAAATCAGCGGTCGAGTGGAATTGAAAAGCGATAAGCGCAAGGGCAAGATGACGATTATGGTTCGCAACGATGAAAGCGGGATGGAAAAAGAACATCACGTTCCGCGGGACAGGCACCTGAATGTTCATGCCGGCGATATAGTGGAAGCCGGAGATGCCCTCACAGATGGGCCGCTGGTGCCTCACGATATTCTGCGAATTAAAGGCGAAGAAGCACTGGAGAGATATATAACCACGGAAATCCAAAACGTCTACCGTGCACAGAGCGTCAACATCAACGACAAACACATGGAGATTATCGGCTCTCAGATGATGCGGAAAGTCAAGATCGAATCCGTGGGCAATAGTCCATTTTTGCCTGGAGATGTTGTCGATAAGTTTGTGTTCCGAAAGGAAAATGAACGGTTAGCCGAGAGCATTAAAGTTGCAGATGTTGGGGATGCCAAGGATTTACAGGAAGGCCAGGTTATAAGCAAGGAAGAGTTCAACAGCATCAACGAAAAGATAGAATCGCTGGGTGGCACTGGTGCTAAGGGAAGAAAGCCGAAGCCAGCGACAGCCAAGACTTTACTTCTTGGCATAACCAAGGCGTCACTGCGGTCAGAAAGCTTTATTGCGGCGGCAAGTTTCCAGGAGACAACAAAAGTATTGACTGAGGCAGCGCTTGCTGGTAGAATAGACCATCTTACTGGTTTGAAGGAAAATGTGATACTTGGTCATCTTGTTCCAGCAGGTTCGGCCTTCAAGCCGCATATGGATATAAGGGTAAAGCACCTTGTAGCAGCGCCGTTGCCTAAGGTATTTGATGAGGAAATCAGGGAAGCAAAAGAGGCAGAGGCAAAAGCAGATGCCGCAGTCAAGGAAGCACTGGGAATTAAGTAAAAATTGAATTGGAATTGAAAGATTTAAGTCGGGAAACAATTATGCCAACAATAAATCAGTTAGTAAGACATCCGAGAGCAAAAGGCAAGGGTCAAAAGCGTGTATCGGATATCAGCGGTTCACCTCAAAAACGAGGAGTGTGTTTAATAGTAAGAACACAGACGCCGAAGAAACCGAACTCAGCCTTGCGAAAAATTGCGCGTGTAAGACTGACCAACGGCAAGGAAGTTACTGCATATATACCTGGTGTCGACCATAATCTTCAGGAACACAGCACGGTAATGATTCGCGGCGGTCGTGTCAGAGACCTGCCCGGCGTTCGGTATCATATCGTTCGCGGCGTTCTCGACTGTGCCGGTGTTGCTAACCGCAAACAGGGCAGAAGCAAGTATGGCGCAAAGACGCCGAAATAGTAATATTTATCCCATGTCCGGCGATAGCACAGGAATATAAGCCTGGCGGGATAGCGATAACGAGGAAAATAATGGCAAAAAAGTTTACAGCTTCAAGTCAACAATTAAAACCTGATCCGCGATATAACAGTAAACTGGTCGCAAAGTTTATGAATTGTATGATGCTTGACGGCAAGAAAGATGTTGTTCAGCAGGTCTTCTATGATGCTATGGATATTATAACCAAGACCATGAAGGATGCCAACGCCATCGAAGTGTTTGAGAAGGCTATCAATAACGTAAAGCCGATGATAGAGGTTCGGAGCAAACGTGTTGGCGGCGCCAGTTATCAGGTACCGATGCAGGTAAGTTCCAAACGTCAGCAGTCGCTGGCAATTCGGTGGATATTGGATTCGGCCAGAGGTAAAAAAGGGAAACCGATGTGTGAAAGACTGGCCGGCGAATTGATGGAAGCACACGAGGGTCGCGGTGGAGCAATGACCGCACGTGAAAATATACACAAAATGGCCGATGCCAATAAGGCATTTGCTCATTTTGCCTGGTAGTACTCGGAATACTTTACTGCCACAGTTAATTTACGAGATAGCTGTGGCAGTTTTTTTTGTACATATTTTTTTAAAGAGTTTTTTAGTTTTACCCCGCCTTTACGGGTAGTAAAAACAGGAATTTATCAGATGCCACATAGTTTAAGAAAATTGCGTAATATCGGAGTTATGGCACATATTGATGCCGGCAAAACTACGGTGAGTGAACGAATACTTTATTATACCGGCAAGACCTACAAGATGGGGGAGGTTCACGACGGCACGGCAGTTATGGATTATCTTGAGGAAGAGCAGAAAAGAGGCATTACCATCACTTCAGCGGCGACGAAGTGTCCTTGGCAGGGTTATGAAATCAACCTTATCGATACGCCCGGACATATCGATTTTACAGCTGAGGTTGAAAGGTCTCTTCGTGTTCTGGATGGAGCGGTGGCGGTGTTCGACGGGAGCGAAGGTGTGCAGGCCCAGAGCGAAACCGTGTGGAGACAGGGTCAAAAATATCACCTGCCTTGCCTTTGCTTTATAAACAAGATGGACAAAATAGGCGCAGATTTTGAAATGACCATTCAAAGCATCCACGAGAAGCTTGTTGCCAATCCGATTATACTTGAGCTGCCGGTTGGTGCAGGCAATACTTTTGAAGGAGTAATAGACCTGATTAATATGAAGGCGGTTTTCTACAAGACCGAGGAACTTGGGGCAAGTTTTGAGGAGAGGGAAATACCAGCTGGACTGCTTGCAAAGGCAAAACAGTATCGTCACGACATGCTTGAGAAGGCAGCGGAGCACGACGAAAAACTGATGGAGCTTTATGTACATGATAAAGCTGTTGACAGCGAGACGATTAAAAAGGCGATAAGGAAAGGGACTGTGGCTAATAA
>JAPLMV010000296.1 GCA_026386835.1 Planctomycetota bacterium
CACCCATCCGTGATCTTTTTTATCAGCTCGTCGCAGCCCGCCTCTATGGCGCCGGCCTTCTTGGCGGCCTCAACATCCGAATCCTCGCAGAAAGCTATTACTTTTTTCAGCTTACCAACACCGTGCGGTAATGATATCGAACCGCGAATCAACTGCTCGGCCAGCTTGGTGTCGATACCTAAATGCAATACACATTCTACCGTCTGGTCGAATTTCACTGACTTAAATGATTTAACCTTTTCGACCGCCTCACCCAGACTAATAGGCGTCTGACTTACCTGCTCCAATTCCTTCTTGTACCTTTTACTTATATGACCCATCTATATACTCCTTACGCGAATAAAACTGCTTTTACCTTTTCGCTCCCACTATTCTTACGCCGTGGTCAGCGCTTTATTTTTAATTACCCGATGATTTCTATACCTATGCTGCGGGCCGTACCGGCTATAATCTTCGCCGCCTGGTCCAAACTGTGGGCATTCAAATCTTTCATCTTGGCCTCGGCAATCTTACGCACCTGTTCTGCCGTAACCTTCCCCACTTTTTCCTTGTTCGGAACTCCGCTGCCCTTTGCAACCTCTGCCGCCTGCTTCAACAAAACCGCCGCCGGTGGGCTTTTTACTTCAAAGCTGAAACTTTTATCCTTATACAGCGTAATCACAACAGGAACAATTATTCCCTTGAGGTCTTTGGTACGCTCATTGAACTGGGAAACAAACTGACCGATGTTTACTCCATGCTGTCCCAGTGCCGGCCCGATTGGCGGTGCAGGGGTCGCCTGTCCGCTCGGTGCCTGCAATTTAATCTTTACTACTATTTCCTTAGCCATTATTCACCTTTATCTTTGTTCACATTCAGCAGTTCACGGTTCAAACCTTACAAATAACCCGCAGAAACCGCTCAATGCTCAATTATATTTTCTCTATCTGCAAATATTCTATATCAAGCGGAGTACTACGCCCAAATATAGTAACAATCACTTTCACTATACCCCTCTCGGAATCGATTGAATCCACCGTTCCTTCAAAATTCTCAAACGCACCTTCACGAATCTTAATCTGGTCGCCCTTCTTAAATTCAACCTTGATGCTCGGCGACTCTTCGGGCTTTTCCGCCTCTAAAAGCATCTTCGCCACATCCGTATCACGCATCGCTGTCGGAATACCTTCCGTGCCGATGAAATCGCCAACGCCGGAGGTCTCCTTAATCATAAACCACGCCTTCTCAGGCGACTTGCCTTCCTTGTCTGGCTCCATCTCCATAAAAACATACCCGGGATAGAGCTTGCGCATATAAACCGCCTGTTTGTTGCCGCGTATACGCTTGATACGTTCAACCGGAACCACTATCCTGCCGACAATATCACCGAGATTATCCCTTTCAACCCTTTGTAAAAGAGCATCTCTGACATTCATTTCCTTATTTGATTGAACTCTTAAAACGTACCAGCGCATATTTATCCTAAAAAAATTCCGCTTTCAATCCGTTATGTGCCTAACAGCCAGGCAAAAAACAACTGGAGACCAAGGTCCGTAACGCCAAGAAGCGCCGCCATCCCGACCACTACAACAATCACCACAAACGTCGAAACTGCTATTTCCTTTTTGCTCGACCAGCTCACCTTTTTCATTTCGCCTTCAGCAGAAATCATAAAATCCGCAACCGTCGGCTTATTTACTATCCATAAAACCAACACGCTTAGTATCATAAATAAGGCGACCGGAACCATCGTCTCAACCCACAGCCCCAAATCAAGGGCCTGTAGCTTTGTATAAAGCTGGAAACAGCCCAGCCCAACAATAAGTATTCCGGCAAAAGCACTATACAGTCTCGTATACTTTCCTTGCCCACGCTTGTAAATGTCAAATGCCATAATCACACAAACCTTTTCGTTTTTTTATCCGTCATCCTGACTTCTTTTCCGCCATAAAACAACTCCTGCCAAAGCCAACAACAGGCCAGGGAGGAATCGAACCCCCAACCTTCGGTTTTGGAGACCGACGCTCTGCCAATTGAGCTACTGGCCTACTTTTCATTGCCTTGCCACCGCAGGACGGGGTTAGTTTTACTTACGCCGTATTTTATGAACCGTACGCTTCCGTTCTTTCTTGCAAAACTTCTTCAGTTCCAGTTTCGGCACGCCTTCTGCTACGCTTATACTGGTTCGATAGTTTCGCTGGGCGCAATCCTTACACTCAAGCCACACATCTTCTCTTTTGGTT